>JAIPIL010000008.1 GCA_021734685.1 Minisyncoccota bacterium
TCCAGATATCTCTCTTTGACAAGTTCTCAAAACCAAAAACACCAGAATACTGATGATGCTTTGCGGTTGGTAGTTAATATTTGTTATTTAATTAAATTTATTGTTAAAGACGAATTAATCATAGTTGTTAATTTTCAATTTGACAATTTTCAATTTTCAATAAATGGCCAAATTTCCTAATTTTCAAAAAATAAATATATCTATTAAAGTTAAAATTATTTTAGAAATTAAGAAATTAGAAAATTGAAAATTTATTGAAAATTGTCAAATTGAAAATTGAAAATTTCTTAAACATGTCTAAAAAATTTAAAAGTTTAGGTGGAATGCATGATGTTTTTGGTGAGCAGTATGATTATTTTGATAAAGTAAGGGAAGTTGTTTCAAGAAATGCAAAGATCTATGGATTTAAAGGGATAGAAACGCCAGTAATAGAAGAAACAGGAGTTTTCACTCGTGGAGTTGGTGAGCAGACTGATATTGTTGAGAAGGAGATGTATACCTTTAAAACAAAGGGGGGAGAGCAGGTTTCCTTAAGACCAGAAGGAACAGCGCCGATAATGAGATCTTTTATAGAACATAGTTTTTACACAAAGCCACAGCCAGTAAAATTTTACTACTTTCAACCGTTTTTTCGCCACGAACGACAACAAGCAGGAAGGTATCGTCAGTTCTGGCAGTTTGGTTTTGAAACAATCGGCAAAGACAGTCCGATTGTTGACGCTCAGATAATTGTTTTAGCACACAATATTCTTAAAGAGCTTGGAATCAAAGATGCTTTAGTTAAAGTAAATAATCTTGGTTGCGAAAGATGTAGAGACAAGTTCAAGTCTGCTTTGAAAAAGTATTTAAAAAGCGTAGCATCGTCACTTTGCTCTGATTGTAAAAAAAGAATGAAGAAAAACCCACTGAGAGTTCTTGATTGCAAAGAGTGCTCAGTAAAAGAAGATGCTCCACAGATTATGAACTTTTTGTGCAAGAAGTGTAGTGATGACTTCCGACAAGTGCTTGAACTTTTGGATGAAGTGAAAGTTTCTTATGACCTTGATTCGTTTTTAGTGCGTGGATTAGATTACTACAACGGGATTGTTTATGAAATAGTATCTTCTTCTCAAGAAAAACCACTTGCACTTGGAGGCGGAGGAAGGTATAATAAACTTAGCGTGCTTCTTGGCAGTGAAGAAGAAATTCCTGCAACCGGAATGGCGATAGGAGTAGAAAGAGTAGTTTCTTTAATGAAAGAAAAAGAGGTAAAATTAGAAAAAGATAAACGAGAAGTCTTTATTGCACAACTTGGTGATTTAGCAAAAAAGAAAGCACTAAAGCTTTTTGAAGACTTTAAAAAGACAGGCCTTCCAGTGTTTGAATCATTTGGAAGAGACTCTTTGAAAAGTCAGTTGAGTCGGGCAGACCGATTAGGAGTTAATATAACAATTATAATTGGAAAAGAAGAAGCATTAGCAGAAAAAGCAATAATCAGAGACATGGACTCTGGAAAACAAGAAAAGGTTGATTTAAAAGAAGTTGTCAAAGAGGTTAAAAAAAAATTAAAAGAAAACAAAAAATAACAAGTTAATTATTATAAATTTATGCCATTAGAAGTAACTAGAAAAGAAAAAGAAAATAACAACAGTATCGTTCACCGTTTTACTCGTTCTGTTATTCAGAGTGGGATTATAAAAGAATCTCGTTCAAGAAGATTTTTTCAAAGAGCTCTTAGTAAAACCGCAAAAAAAAGATCTGCACTAAGAAGGATAAGAGCAAAAGAAGAATTCAACAGAAAGTGGAAGATGGGAGAAACAAAATAAATGAGCGTGTCATTAAAAAATCTCACACGATTTTGTGTTGATGAAGAGTCAGTTTTAACTGTTTTGCAAAAAATATTAAAGGAAGAAGAAAAGAAAGAAGAAGTTTCAGTTGTTTTTGTAGGAAGTAAAAAGATCAAAGAACTAAACAGAACATATCGTGGAAAGGATTGTGTGACCGATGTTTTGTCTTTTGTTTTTGATGAGAAAAATTTTTTAGGAGAAGTTTTTGTCTGTCCAGCAAAGGTGAAAAAGGATTTTCAAAAAGAAGATTTTACAAAAGAATTTTTTCGCGTTATTATTCATGGTGTTCTCCATCTTTGTGGATATCGCCACGACACTACAGAAAGCGAGAAGAAGATGAACGAAAGAACAGAGTACTACTTGAACACTGTCGGGGCTTAGCTAGAAGTTAATCATTTTAATATTTTTATGAGCAAAACGCCTACAATTGCCGCTGTTGACATCGGAACAGGAACTATTAAAGCAATTATAGTCCAGAGACAACCTGATGAAACAAGTTTCAGGGTTTTAGGAAGATCTCAAAATGTTTCCACTGGCGTTAGAAAAGGAGTAGTTAGTGATCCTGAAAAAGTAGGAAAAATAATTCGCGTTACAATTGCAGAGGCTGAAAAAGAGGCAGGACAAGAGATAGACGAAGTTTATACAAATATAAACGGAGTTCATCTCTTTTGTTTGTCTTCAAGGGGCATAATCTCTGTTTCAAGGGCTGATCAAGAAATATCCGAAGCAGATGTAGAAAGAGTGGTTGATGCGGCAAAAACCTTCTCTTTACCTCAAAATAAAAAGATAATAGAAATAATTGCAAGAGAGTTCACTGTTGATAAGCAGAAAGGAATTAAAAATCCAATCGGTCTTCACGGAGTTAGATTAGAAGCTGAAATTGTTGCGATGGGTGGCTTTGTCTCTTATCTGAAAAATCTTGATCAAGCATTTGAAAGAGCCGATATAGAATTTGATGAGCGAATCATCAATCCTCTTGCTTCAGCACGAGCAGTTTTAACAAATCAAGAGAAAGAAGTTGGAGTGATGGTTGTTGATATCGGAGCAGGAACAACTGGCGTTTCAGTATATGAAGAAGGAGATCTTCTTCATACTTTTGTTCTTCCAATTGGAACAAATAATCTTCGCAATGATATTGCCGTAGGTCTTAAAGTTGACCCTGAAACAGCAGAATTCATAAAAAACAAATTTAGCGACTCTATTTTAGAAAATAAAAAAGGAACGAAAGTGGAAAAGATTAAATTAACATCAGGGGAAGAAATTAGTTTCAAGAGAAGCGAGTTAAGAAAAATTGCAGAGCCAAGAATGGAAGAGTTGTTTTCTGAAATAGAGAAGGAGTTGAAAAAAATATCTCGTGAAAAAGCGCTTCCAGGAGGAGTTGTTGTTACTGGTGGTGGTGCTAAAATTCCAAATATAAAAGTTTTTGTAAGAGAGAAGCTTGGACTTTACTGTCGTGTTGGTTATCCTCGTCGCTTCTTTCCACTTGAAGAAGACCCTTCTTTCTCAGCTCTGTGTGGAATTATTCTTTACGGAACAGATTTAGAAGAAGTTAGTAAAAAAAATAAAGTTGACTTTAATTCTTTTTTTTCTAAAATAAAGAAGATGCTTCAAGTTTTTATACCATAAAAATATTATGAATGACCTACCTAAAATAAAAGTTGTTGGCGTTGGAGGATCGGGATGTAATGCTATCTCAAGGATGGCTAGTTGCGGAATAAAAGGTGTTGAGTTAATAGCAGTGAATACTGATTTTCATGATCTTAGAGATACTGACGCTGATGTTAAGATAAGAATAGGAAAGAAATTAACACAAGGATTAGGAACGGGAATGAATATGGAGCTTGGAAAGAAAGCTGCTGAAGAAAACAGAGAAGAGATTGGAAAAGCATTAAAAGATTCAGATATGGTTTTTTTGACTTGTGGTGTTGGAGGAGGAACTGGATCAGGAGCACTTCCAGTTGTTGCTGAAATTGCAAAAGAGAATAACGCGCTTGTTATTGCCGTAGTAACAACTCCATTTTCTTTTGAAGGAAAGGAAAGAAGCAAGGTTGGAAAAAAAGGACTAAAAGCAGTTCAAGACAAAGTTGACACTTTAATTCCGATATCAAATGATCGTCTTTTATCAACCCTTGACCCAAATATTTCACTTTCTGATGCTTTTTGGGTTTGTGATGAGATACTTCGCCAAGCAGTTCAAGGAATATCAGACCTGATTACTCTTCCGGGAATAATAAACATTGATTTTGCTGATGTTAAGGCGATAATGAAAAACTCAGGATCAGCTCTTTTCGGAAAAGGAGTAGCAAAAGGAAAAAGACGCGCAGAAGAAGCAGCATTAAAAGCACTTAATCTTCCGTTAGTTGATCTTTCTTGTGAAAATGCAAAGGGAGTTCTTTTCAATGTAAATGGAGGAAAAGATTTAAGCCTGTCTGAAGTTTATGAAATTGCAGAAGTGATAAAAAAGAAAGTTTCTCCAGATGCCAGTATAATATTTGGAGCAGTGGAAGATAGTAGCTTGGAAGAAGGAGAAATAAAAGTAACGATAATTGCCACCGGATTCTAAAAAATTCAAAACATTTCTTTGTCATTCTGAACGGAGTGAAGAATCCCATTGTATAATTTTGAATTTTGAATTACGAATTTTGAATCAATTTCAAATTAAAGAATGAAAGAATTTTAAAATCCTTCACTGTTATTTATTATTGAAAATTGAAAATTTAACACTTATTCATGCTTGGTTTCCCCAAGTCCGTTGTTTTTATAAACTAGTATTTACCATTAAACATGATAACAAAAATTGAAAAAAGAAACGGACAGGTAGTAGATTTTGATGTTCAAAAGATAGAAGACGCTATTCACAAGGCACTAACCTTTACAAAAAAAGGAGATGGTGGCGAGGCAGGGATTCTCTCTGAAAAAGTTTTTGAGGTTCTTCTGAGAAGATTTAGCAAAGACGAGACACCTACTGTTGAAGATGTTCAAAACATCGTAGAAGAGGTCTTAATAATGGAAGGGTTTACTGATACTGCTCGTAGTTATATTCTTTACCGAGAAAAAAGAAGAGAAGTAAGAGACGCTTTATCACAACTAGAAGATTCAAGTGAGATTATTGAAAAATATATAGATGAACTTGACTGGGAAGTGAAAGAAAACGCTAATATGACTTATTCTCTTCAAGGATTAAACCAGCACGCAACTTCTCACATTTCAAAAAAATATTGGCTTAACAAGATATATCCTCACGAGATAAGAGAAGCTGCAAAAAATCAAGATTTTCATATTCACGATTTGAATTTACTTGCTACTTACTGTTGTGGTTGGGATTTGCAAGATCTTTTATTGAGAGGATTTGGAGGGGTTCCTTCTAAAATAGAATCAAAGCCACCGAAACACTTTCGTCCAGCATTAGGACAGATAGTAAACTTCTTCTTTACTCTTCAAGGAGAAAGTGCTGGAGCTCAAGCAATGAGTAATTTTGACACCTTTTTAGCCCCTTTTATAAGATACGATAATTTAAATTACAAACAGGTTAAGCAGTCAATACAAGAATTTCTCTTTAACTGTATGGTCCCTACGCGGGTAGGTTTTCAAACCCCATTTTTAAATGTTTCTTTAGATATTAAGGTTCCAACATTCTTAAGAAATCAACCAGTTATTATTGGTGGCGAAGCAAAAAAAGAAACATACGGAGAGTTTCAAAAAGAGGTTGATATTTTCAACAAAGCTTTTTATGAGTGCTTAATGGAAGGTGATTCCAAGGGCAGAGTTTTTACTTTTCCTATTCCAACCATCTCTATTGCAAAAGATTTTGATTGGGATAACGAGAGTCTTGTTCCGATGTGGGAAGCAACGGCAAAATATGGAGTAAATTACTTCTCAAACTTCATTCAATCAGATATGAACCCTGAAGATTTCAGAAGTATGTGTCCACTTGATAGAAATGAAAAAGTTTTAATTAAATCAAAAAGAGGGAGAGGGTTAGAATATTCTAGTATAGGCTTTATATGTGAAGGGCATGCCAAAAAGAATGAGTATGAAATTTACAGTGATGGAAAATTCATAAAAGGTAAATTTAACAAGTTTCCTAATCAGAAGATGATAAAAGTGGTTTTAAAGAATGGACATCAGGTTAAAATGAGCGAAAATCACTTGAATTATATAATGAACGACTCAATGAGCAGTATTGAAACAATAAAAGGAAAAGAACTTAAAAAAGGAATGTATCTTCCTTACTCTTTAAATCATTATGAAGGAGAAGGAGGAAGTAAAGACTTAGGATATTTTGTTGGTGCTTTTGCTGGTGACGGTTCTTTTGATAGAGAAGGAACAGTTGTTTTTTCATTAGAACAAGAAAGAAAAAAAGAGATAATATCAAAATTAATAGAAATATCGGAAAAATACTTTGGTGCTCACTATACAACAAAAGATTATTCTGAAACGAAACTGTTTACATTAAAAATCCACTCACGAGCAGCGGTTGGCTTGTGTAAAGATTTTATTGCTGGCAAGGAAAGGGAAAAACACTATAAGGCAAGGGTTTTTGGAAAAAGTATAGAATTTAGAAAAGGAGTGCTGGAAGGTCATTATGCAACTGATGGTGGGAACAGAAACAGAATATACACCTCTTCTAAAAAAATGGTTGAAAGTATAAATATGCTCTGTGCTACAATAGGAACAGCAACGAGCGTTTACAAAGATAGCAGAGAGGGGAGACTTGGAAGTGAGCCTAATTATGCAGTTAGAATCTATAGTTTTACTAATGAAAAATATGGTAATGTTTGGTTTAAAAAGAAAGAAAAAATATGGATTCAGATAGAATCAGTTAAAAAACTTAACAAAATTAGCACAGCATATTGTTTTGAAGTAGAAAACGGAGAACCTGTTTTTACAATTGGAACAACGGGAATTCTTACTCATAATTGTCGTTTGCGTTTGGACAACAAGGAGCTGATAAAGAGAGGAGGAGGGCTTTTTGGATCGCAACCACTTACTGGTTCAATTGGAGTTTGTACCATCAACTTACCACGAATAGGATACTTATCAAAAAACAAAGATGAGTTTTATAGCAGATTAGGAGCAGTGATGGACCTTGCCAAAGAAAGTTTAGAAATAAAAAGAAAAGCAGTTGATAATTTTGTTGAAAAAGGACTTTATCCTTATTCTAAACATTACCTTTCTTCAGTAAAAAAAATGCGTGGATCTTACTTTGGAAATCACTTTTCTACAATTGGACTTATTGGAATGAATGAGGCACTTTTAAATTTTATCGGAGAAGGAACTGGATCTGAAGAAGGAAGAAAACTTGCAGTAGAAATTCTTGACTTTATGCGTGATAAACTCGTTGATTATCAAGAAAAAACAGGAAATCTTTACAACCTAGAAGCAACTCCAGGGGAAGGAGCTGCTTATCGTCAAGCAAGTATAGACAAAAAGAGATATCCAGATATTATAACCGCTGGAACAAAAGACGCTCCTTACTACACAAACTCTGTTCATCTTCCAGTTGGATATACCGATGATCCGTTTGAAGCCCTTGAACTTCAAGATGAACTTCAGCAGAAGTTTACAGGAGGAACTGTTCTTCACTTGTTTTTAGGAGAAAGATTGGCAAGTGCTGAAGGAGCAAAAAACCTTGTAAAAAAAGTATTAAACAACTATCATTTACCATATATAACAATTACTCCTACTTTCTCTGTTTGCCCTAACTGTGGATATCTAAAAGGAGAGCAATACTACTGTCCTAATTGTAAAATAAAAGGTCCAAAGAAGATTATAAAAAATATATAAATATATAAAATTATGAAAAAAAATATATTTTCTACAAAGGAAAAGGCAGTTGAAACACGAAGGTGTTTTGATTGTGGTTGCGAAGTAAAAATTGAAGGAAAAGAGATAAAAAACGGAGTTCTCTTGCAATATGAAGATAATGGTGAAGAAATTTTTGCGATGAAGTGCAACAACTGTTATGAAAAAAATGAAGGAGTTGCTGATTATAAAGAATGTGAAGTTTATTCAAGAATTGTTGGCTATCTTCGTCCAGTTAAAAACTACAATCCAGGAAAAAGACAAGAGTACGAAGAAAGAAAAGAATATATTGCAAAAGTATGAAAATTGGCGGATTACAAAAATTAACACTAATTGATTATCTAGGATCGGTTGCTTGCACGGTTTTTCTTTCTGGTTGCAACTTTCGTTGTCCGTGGTGTTACTCAGCAGAGCTTGTTTTGCCAGAAAAAATTGAAAATCAAGCAGAAATAGAACAGAAAGAGTTTTTCAAGTTTTTGGAAAGAAGAAAAAAAACTCTTGACGGAGTTGTTATTTGTGGCGGAGAAGCAACCACAAATCCTTCTCTTCCCGAGTTTGTAAGAAAGATAAAAGAGATGGGATTTAAAGTTAAGCTAGATACTAACGGCTCTAATCCTCAGATGTTAAGTCATCTTCTTGAAGAAAAACTACTGGATTATGTTGCAATGGATGTTAAAAATAGTTTTGAAAAATACAGCGAAACAGTTGGCGTTGATTGTGATATTGAAAAAATAAAAAGAAGTATTGATCTTATAAAAAACTCAGGAATAGATTATGAATTTAGAACAACTCTTGTCCCAGGAGTTCATACCGAAGAAGATGTAGAGAAGATAGGAGAAGCAATTAAATCAGCAGAAAGATACTTTTTACAAAACTTTCTTCCTGAAAAAACAATTTACGGAGGATTTGTAGAAAAAACTCCCTTCACGAAAGAACAGTTAGAAAAATTCAAAGAAAAAATATCCCCTTTTGTTAAAAAGTGCGAGGTGAGAGGATAAAAAATAACCTTTTCCCGGTTTTTTAATCGGCACTTTTGTTTTGACTTTTATTATAATTACTTTATTATTTAGTAAAGATACTAAATAATTTTTTAATAAAGTTATGAAAATTTTATTTGCTTCCTATTCAAGGACAGGAAACACAAAAAGAGTGACAAACGAAATAATAAAAGAGCTAGAAAAAAGAGGTCACGAAGTTTCTGTTGAGAAGATAGAGCTGGAAAAAGAGATAAAGTCAAGTTTACTAATTATTTTAGACTTAAAAATAACAGTGAAGTACTTCTGGGGGCTTGCCTTCAAGAAGGATATTTTACCAAGAATGAAGATTAAGCCCGTTACATATCCAGATGTGTCAGAGTTTGATAGAGTTTGTATAACAACTCCGAAGTGGGGAAGTGCTCCTCCTCAGATTTGTAAATATCTTGATGATATTCAAGGATTGGAGGGTAAAAAAGTAGCAGTATTTGGAACATACTACTGTCCTCCCTACAAGAACATTGAAGTAAAGGCTTTATTTAACCAGATAAAGAAGTTGGTAGAGAAAAAAAATGGAGAGGTTGTAGTGATGATGGGCTCCACTTCTGATTATCTTGAAAGGGGAATAAAATTATTTAAGACAACAATATGGCTTCTTAACCTGATTAATTTTGGAAAACCGTTTCCAAAAAAGTGGAAGAAGAGATCACCGTACTTCATCTCAGATGATTTTACGCCGATGCCTCCTTATAATGAAGAAGCGATAAAAAGTTTTTGTAATAAAATTGAAAAATAATGAAAATTTTAATTGCTTACTATTCTAGAACAAAAGGAACAGAAAAATTAGCAAAAAGAATAGAAGAAAAATTAAAAAAAGAAGGACACTCTGTTGATGCAGAGAAGATAACTCCAAGTAAAGAACATAACTGGTTTTTTTGGTTTTTCTTGAGAATTTTTAAAGGAGAGTGCAAGATAGAGCCACTAAGAATAAAAGATGTCACTAATTATGATTTAGTTCTTGTTGGTAGCCCCAACTGGACGCGACTTTCTTTACCCGTAGCGAGGTATCTTAAAGAGATAAAAGGAATAATGTATAAAAATGTTGCTTTGTTTTCAACAACATTTGCTCCTCCTGCAGTTGAGTGGTATTTTCTCTCAGCATACTTGCTTGATTTCAACTTTAATAAAATCGTTGAAGAAAGGGGAGGTAGAGCAGTAGACACGATGCTTATCTCAAGTGGTTTCAAGAGATGGGGCGTTGATTCTAATTACGGACAGAGAAGAATTAGCAAGTTTTGCAAAAAGGTAACAGTTTCAGTCACATCCTTTAAAGAGTACTTTTTAAAGAGAAAAGAAGTTCAAAATTTTCGTTTTATCGCAGTCCTGCTTTCTCTTTTGCTTTTACTTACTCTTTTTCTGAGAATTGTTTTTGATAAAGTTACTGCTGGCATTATTCCTTGGGAAGATTTTTCAGTAATTGCTGTGATTCTTCTTTTCACCTTTGTTATGTTAACCCTGATCAGAGACAACAAAAGATTGTTTTTTTTAGGAAAGTATATCTCTAGTTTTTCAATAATTTTTGCGTGGACTCTTTTTATCTTTTATCTTTCACCAGAATTAGGAATGGGGCGTTTAATGATAATGGGATATATTTTTGTTTTTGTTCTTTTTTCTTCTTTTCGCGACGAGATAATAGTTGCATTTTCAGGACTTATGGCATTATTAGGTTATGTTGCTTTATTTTACCTGCTGTCGGGAAAGGAATTTTTCAACATTGGACTAGATATGGGTTTAATTGCAGGAAGTTGTTTTCTTTTTGTTTGGTTTACGGGAGCTTTCCGAAATTATTACTCAGTACTTTTAGATGCTCAAGACGAAGTTGAAAAATCAAGACGGAACTTAGAAGAAAAAGTTAAGTTAAAAACAAAAGAGTTGAAAGAATTAAACGAAGGATTAGAAGAAGAAGTTGAAAAGAGAACTTCAAAAATAGAAGAGCAAAAGAAAGAGTTAGAAGAAAAAGTTGACTATTTGGAAAGATTTGGGAAAATAACAGTAGGAAGAGAAGTTAGAATGAAAGATTTAAAAGAAGAGGTGGAAAAACTAAAAAGAGAAAAAGAAGAGTTAGAAAATAAATTAAATGAGAGATAAAGAGATAACTACTTTTTCAAAAGCTTTCTTCTTTTATTCACTTTCCTTTATTCTTGGAATTTTATTTGCGCCGATTAGTTTCTTAATCGGCGTTGTTTTTTGCTTACTTCTTTTTTATGTCTTTTCAAGAGATTATCTGATTACAATTTTTTGTCTTTTGTTCTTTGTTATTGGTTTTTACTGTTTTCATTTTGCAGAATACAACTCTTCTTCAGAGTCAAAAACTTTTTTTACAGGGAAAGTTGTTGAAGCTTCTTTTATTGGAGAAAAATCGCAATCATTAACGATTAAAAATAAACAAGAAAAAGTAGTTGTTTATACATACGACTATCCCAAATATCATTGCGGTGAGACAGTTTCAGTAAAAGGAGAAGAAACCGTTTTTAATGATAAAAAGTATTTAAATTATTTAAGAAAAGAAGGGGTTGCCTCTGTTTTTCAATATCCTACAATTGAATTAAAAAAAGAAAAAGAAGATTCTTTCCACTGCTTTCTTTTACTGCAAAAAGAAAAATTAAAAATAAATATAGAAAAATCACTTCCTACACCACACAGATTCTTGTTAGAAGCGATGATTTTAGGAGAAAGAGGATCTTTCACTGATGATTTCAATGAAAAGTTAAGTGTTTCTGGAACTCGCCACATAACAGCAATCTCGGGGATGCACATTGTTATTCTCTCGGGAATAATATTTTTTATTTTTTTAATAGCAGGATTTAAAAAAGGAATATCAGCTCTTTTAACAATCATTATGATTGTTATTTTTATTCTATTTATTGGAGCACCTGCTTCTGCAGTAAGAGCGGGAACGATGGGAGGAGTTGTTTTACTGGCAAGTGTTGTTAATCGCAAAGCAAGCCCACTTCGTCTTCTTGCCTTTGTTGGAGCAGTAATGCTTTTCTTTAACCCCTTTCTTCTTCACTATGATTTAGGATTTCAACTTTCTTTTTTGGCTGTTCTCGGAATAATAACTCTTTATCCTCGGATAAAAAAGGCACTAATGTCCAACTTCATTTTTTTTAAAAAAAGAGAAAGACTAACAGATGTTGTTGCAATTACCACAGGAGCACAGATCTTTGTTTTTCCACTAATTCTTTACAACTTTGGGCACATTTCTATTTTTTCCATTTTTGCAAATGTTTTAATTGTCCCTCTTCTTCCTTTTGTTATGATTGCTGGATTTCTAACAGCCCTAACTGGATGGATTATTTTTTCAATCCCAATTTTTGTTATTCTCTCTTTTATAATCTTCATAATCAACTTAACCTACAACTTGCCCTTCTCGGCAATCTACATAACAGGAGCTCCAACCCTCCTAATACTCCTACTATACGCCCAACTCTTCACAATAATCAAAAATAAAAAAATGCCATAGGTGCAACCTGTGCCATTAAATTGCCCAAGGTCGCACCTTCGCCCAAGGTGCGACCTTGGGAACTTTGTTGTTTTGTTTTTAATAATAAGGTGTTATAATAATTTTAAAGGTATAAAAATAAATAAAAACCCATGTCCATCCCCGGGTTGGACATGATGTCCATCCCCGGGTTGGACATGGGGGAGAGATTAATATGAGTAAAAAAAGGAATATTATAATTGTGGTTGTCGGTGTTCTTTTGATCGCCTCGTTTTTCTTTTTTAGGAACGGGGATGATGATTTGGAGTATGTAGTTGTTGGAAGAGAAGACATAACAAGGGAAATATTTGAGACGGGAACAGTTAAGAAAGGAGAAGTGTTGTCAGTCAGTTTTTCAGAATCAGGAAAGGTTGACAGTGTTTTAGTTAAAGAAGGAGATATAATTAAAAAAGGAGATATTTTAGCATCTTTAGATACTGAACAGTTAGAGATAATGAAAAGCGAAGCAGAGGCGGTATTGGAATCCGCAGAGGCAGGATTAGAAAGTGTTTTAAAAGGAGCCACTAAAGAAAACATAGAAGTTGCTAAAGCAAGAGTTAGCTCTGTTGAAACAGCCTTATCTTCTGCTGAAGAAAATCTTGAGAACACAATAAGTAGCACTGAAGAATCCTTAAAAACAGCATATATTGGAGTGCCTTATCTGTTAAGCACTGTCCATAAAGACATTAAAGAAGTGAAAGAAGGAGTAGATGATGTTGTTGACAGAAACTTTACAGGATTTTACTTTTCTGAAACCTACTCTGTTCGCGACAGTAGAACTGCCATTAGAAAAAGTGAGACAGAGATTGAAGGATATAAAGAGATGATAACCAAAGAAGAAGTTTCTTTTTCAGAAAAAGACGACGGATTGCTTGCTGTTGAAAATGAATTAAGAACAGTTGTAAGAGAACTTGATAATATTTTAGATGTATCAGAAAATAGTAGTTTTTATGAAGAAAGAATTTCTTCTGATGATATTGATGATCTTCGTTCTTTCCGAACAACAGCTAACAGTAGTTTAAGCAGTGTAATCTCTTTAAGACAAAGTATCGCTTCTACTAAAACTGAAGTAAATTCACTTCTTACTCTTGCAGAAGCAGAAGTTAGTTCTTTGGAAAAGTCTCTTACGGAAGCAGAAAAAGCATTAGAACAGGTTAGATCAGGGGCATCGGCCGAAGATGTTATAATCCAAGAAGCAGTAATAAAACAAGCAGAAGCAAGTATTTCTCGTCTTGAAAAAAGAATTGAAGAGGCATCACTGACTTCTCCAGTTGATGGATTGCTGTCTGTCGCTCACCTCAAAGAAAAAGAAACAGCAACTGCGGGAGTTCCTGCTTTTTCAATAATTCCAGAAGAAGAGTTTCAGATAGAGGTTTATATTTACGAAGGAGATGTTTCAGAAGTTAGAATTGGTAACGAGGCTAATATCTCACTAGTTGCTTTTCCTGACGAAGAATTTCAAGGAGAAGTTATCTCAATAAACCCTATTGGAGAAATAATAGATGGAGTTGTTTATTACAAGACAATCATTTCTTTTAGTGATTATCCAGAAAAAACGATGGTTAATATGACCGCTGATGTTACAATTCTTACCGCAAAAAAAGAAGGATCTTTAACCATTCCTGAAAGAGTCACTTTTGTTGAGAGTGACAAGAGGTATGTTAATGTTATAAATAACGAAGAAATAGAGAAAAGAGAAGTTGAGGTTGGAATGAAGGGTGAAGGAAGAGTTTTTGAAGTTTTATCAGGGCTAAATGAGGGAGAAAAAGTTTTAACGAACACCTTGAAATAATTTTTATATGGAAAATGTTCTTGAGTTAAAAGATGTTTGGAAGATATATGATTTAGGAAAAATAAAGCTTGAAGTGCTTCGTGGTGTTTCTTTTTATATAAAAAAAGGTGATTTTGTGGTTGTTCTTGGTCCTAGTGGTTCTGGAAAATCAACTCTCTTGAATATGATGAGTTGCCTAGATGTTCCAACGAAAGGTCAAGTTTTTTTGGACGGAAAAGATGTTTCTGTTTTTTCAGAAGATAAACTGGCAATCGTGAGAGGGGAAAAAATAGGGTTTGTTTTTCAACAGTTTAATCTTCTTCCTCACCTTACTGCCATTCAAAATGTTGTTCTTCCAACGCTTTTTAGGGGAACTTCTTTTCAAGAAAAAACAGAAAGAGCAAAAGAAATTCTTTCTTCAGTTGGTCTTTCAAGTCGCTTGAACCACAAACCATCAGAACTTTCTGGAGGAGAGAAACAGAGAGTAGCGATTTCTCGTGCTTTAATAAATAATCCAGAGATAATCGTTGCTGATGAACCAACGGGAAATGTTGACTCAAAAACAGGAGCACATATAATGGAACTTCTTGAAAATTTAAACAAAAAAGAAGGAAGAACGGTAGTTGTGGTTACTCACGATGCCGAGCTTGAAAAATTTTCAAACAAAATAATAAGAATAAGAGATGGAAATTTAATTAAAAAATGAACACAGAGTATTTTAAAATTGCCCTTCGGAACTTAAAATCTCGCTCAATGCGAAGCTGGCTTACTGTTTTGGGAATTGTTATCGGGATTTTTCTTGTTGTCTCACTTCTATCTTTGAGTGAAGGATTAAAAGATTCAGTGATGCGTGAACTTAAAATGATGGGAGGAGACATTTTAATTGTTTATCCAGGAGATGGTAGTGATATAGTTACTACAATGATGGGAGGAGTAGAGCTAAAAGACAAAGAAATTGAAGCCATTAAAAGAGCGGAGGGAGTAGATATTGTTCTTGAAATGCCTTTTACTGGGTCAGTAGTTCGTCATTTTCAAGAAACAAAAATGGCCCTTATATACGGGATAGATCTTGATGACGGTCTTCCCTTATTGCGTGACAATATGGGTTGGGAGATGACCAGCGGAGAATTTCCACGACCAGGGAGAAGGGAGGTAATGGTTGGAAATTTGGTTCCAAAAGATCTTTTTCCAGAGATGATGGTTGGTGATTCTATAAACATTCAAGGAAAGGAGTTCACTGTTTCTGGGGTTTTACGATCTCTGGGAAACAAACAAGACGATCTTGTGATTGCTCTTGATTTAGATGATTTCCGAAGCACAACTGGCAAAAGAGAAGGAACCCCAGTAGCGATGGTTCAGCTTTATGAAGGATATGACGCTGAAATTGCTGCTGAAAATATAGAAAGAGAACTTGAACAGTCAATGACAAGAAGAAGAGATGAAGATAGCCCTTCTTTTTCAGTAATGACTAGCGAAACTGTGACAAATATGGTTGATAGTATAATGGGAACTGTTCAGTTAGCTGTGATTGCCTTTGCAAGTATCGCAATTCTCGTTGGAGGAATAGGAATAATGAACACAATGTATACTTCTGTAAAAGAAAGAACCAAGGAGATCGGAATTCTTAAAGCAGTGGGAGCAAAAAGAAGCGACATCACAAAGATATTTTTATTTGAAGCAGGAATTATTGGAATAATCGGAGGAATTGGAGGAGTTGTTTTAGGACTTCTTCTTGCTATTTCTGTTGAAATATATTTTTCTCAAATACATCCAGTGTTTTACCTAGAAGCACATATCTCAATATGGCTTATACTTTTTGGGCTGGGATTCTCTTTTGCAGTTGGATGTCTATCCGGCTTCTTCCCAGCTCGCCAAGGAGCAAAAATGAAACCAGTAGACGCCCTTCGCTACGAATAAAAGAAAAAGCATCGGGAGCCCAGGGCTCCCAATGAAAAAAATTAATAATGTCCAAGGTGTCACCTTGGAGAAAGTATAAAAAATAACAACCTTCCCCATGTCCAACCCCGGGTTGGACATGGGGGGAGAAAGTCTTATGTTTAAAAAAATACTTATATCATTATTTGTTTTTCTAATTATTTTAACTTTTTTGTTTATCGGAATTTTTATTGGAAGTGAGATTGATTTTACTTTTTTAGAACAAACACCTGAAGAAAATCAGAAAGAAGATAGTTCTGCTTTAAATAGTAATAAAGTTGATGATAATCAGGAAGAAGAGCAGTATGTTCCTCAGTTAGAACACGAAGAGATGATAATAAATGTTGTTGAAAACAATATTCCATCAGTTGTGAGCATTGTTTCTTATAGCTTTGGAGTTGAATCTGGAAGAGGAACAGGG
>JAIPIL010000009.1 GCA_021734685.1 Minisyncoccota bacterium
CCTATAAGAAATGGGAAGATGGCAGTTACAATACAGACAAAAATTCCTGCCAATCTTAAAAGAACCGGATCAGCATCAAAATAATCCCCTAATCCGCCAAAAACACCTGCAAAAACTCTATTTTCTTTACTTCTATATAATCTTTTCATAATAATTTACGTTAAATTAATATATAATTATATTAACATTTAATTTAAAAAAATCAATAACAAAAGGCCTCCTGGAAAGAGGCCTTTGGAGAGTTTTGTTAAATGTTTATCACTTTCGGGGGTGGAGCTCTATCGCTCCATCTTCTTTGGCGACAACTGTCACCCTTTTTCCGAAAAAGAAAGAGGTTGACTCTCGTAAGCTCCGAGGGATGAGAATTCTTCCCCCGCTCTTTACCTCGTGGGCAAAGAGAGAAGGACTTCCATTCACCCTCAAAGGATAGATCTGGATACAACCATCATCCTTCTCGGAGATTATGACATTCTTCCCAACCCTTGACAGCAATTCACTCGGGATCGCCAGCCGCCATTTGTAATCAACAGCCGTGTTCCATTTTGCAATAGAATTAGTCAACATAAAAAACCTCCTTGTATTTAAGGTGCTGTTTCTGTTGCTGTATATTATAACACAACGACACAAAAAACAACAGGTTTTAGTGCTTTTTTTTATTCTATCTACTTCTTCTCTAAAACTACTTCTTGAATAATCACATCTTGAAGTGGTTTATCTCTTCCGTCTTTCTCTACAACTGCGATCGCGTCTGCAACTTCTTGTCCTGAAACGACTCTTCCAAATATTGTGTAATCAGGGGGAAGAGGATAATCAGCAACCATTATGAAGAACTGACTTCCCTGGGTGTTTGGGCCAGCATTAGCCATCGCCACTACTCCCTTCTTGTATCCTTCTTGATATATCTCTGATTCTGGATCTATCTCATCAGCAAAAGAATATCCTGGACCTCCTGTCCCTGTTCCCGTTGGATCACCTCCTTGAATCATAAATCCGTCTATAACTCTGTGAAAAATAACCCCGTCATAAAAACCTTTCTCTGCCAACTTCACGAAGTTTTCAACCGTTCGTGGTGCGTCCTCAGAGTAAGTTTCAAATTTTATATCTCCCTTGTTTGTTTTTAATGTTATCTCGTAGTTCATATTTTTATCATTATTATTAATAACTGCTGACTCCTCTTCTTCTTTCTCTTCTCCACTGTAAGCGATTAAAAAAATAATCCCTACCAGCAAAAGAAAAACTAATACCATTAATTTATTGTTCATAAAATAATCTTGTTAATGCGATATCATTATAATTATATCTTCCTTTAAGATAGTCGTAAACTGGTTTTAGTCTTTCCGTTCCACACTCTTGAAATCCTTCTTCTATTTCCTTGAAAACATCTTCCGCTGGTTTAAGGTGATCTATATCTATCATCTTATCTTCTTTTACTATTTTTTCAATATGTGAGATAACTGTTCTTTCTGTTATATCTCTTTCAACTGCGATCTCTTCAACTGACATCTTCTTCTCTAAAAGTTTCTTTGTTTTGTTGTATGTTTCGCCCGCGGTTTTCTTAACCTTCAACGGAGCGTTGTCTATCTCTTTGCTTTCTAGGTTATTTTCTTTAGCATAACTTCTTATCACTCTCAAAAAATCTTCTCCAAAAGTGTCTAGCTTTTTTTCTCCAACTCCCGATATCTTTTTAAAACTTTTTAAATCAAGAGGAGTGTAGTAGGCCATCTCTTGAAGAGAAACATCAGAAAAAACAACAAAAGAAGGAACTCTCATCTCGTCAGCAATACTTTTTCTTAAAGAACGCAACTTCTCAAACAAACCAGCGTCATAGTCCAGATCCCCTCTACTGATCCAACTTTTCTCCACTTCTTCTTTTTCTGGTTTTGGTAGCCAGATGGTGTTTCTTTCTTTTATAAACTTTCTTCCTTCGTTTGTTAAGATCAAAACTGGATAATCCCCTTCTGCTCTTTGAAGAAGTTTTTTGTTGATTAGTGATTTCACAATCTCTTTCAACTGTTCAACAGAGAAATCATCAACAACTCCGTAAACAGAAAGAGTGTTGTGTCCTCTCTCTCTTATCAGTTTAATGTTTTTTCCCTTCAAGACATCGACGATATAGTTTAAGCCAAATCTTTCTTCTAAACGAATAACTGCTGATATTATCTTCTGAGAAACAACCGTCGCATCAAAAAGTTCTTCATCTCCCAAACAAGACTCACAACTTTCACAGTTTTCTTTGTTATACTCTTCTCCAAAATAATTGAGAATATACTTTCTTTTGCAAAGCGAGGTTTCTCCATAATCAACAACTCTTTTCAGTTTTTTTTCTGCTTGCCTTTTTATCTTTTCTTCTTTTATCTGATTAATGAAGTAGAGTTGCTTCTGAACATCAGCGTAAGTGTAAAACAAAACGCAATCACTTGATACTCCGTCACGGCCAGCACGACCGATCTCTTGATAGTAGCCTTCAATTGATTTTGGAAGATTATAGTGAACAACAAGTCGGACATCCAGCTTATCAATTCCCATTCCAAAGGCAATTGTTGCAACAATTATGTTTACTTCATCTTTAATAAAAAGATCTTGAACACCTTCCCTTTTTTTGTTTTCCATTCCAGCGTGATATGCGGCTGCCTTATAACCATTAACACAAAGATCTGCTGATAATTTTTCAGTATCTTTCCTTGAAAAACAGTAGATTATTACTGATTCGTTTCTGTAATCACTTAGAATATCTAACAACTTCGGAAAAGAATTTCTCTTTTTAACAATTCTTAAGTTTAAATTACTTCTATCAAAACTTGATATAAAGATCTCCGGATCTGGAAGATTAAGCTGACTTACTATATCTTCCCGAACCTTTTTTGTTGCAGTTGCGGTAAGGGCGATAATCGGAATTTTAGGAAAATTCTTCTTTAACGACTTCATATTCCGATAATCAGGACGAAAGTCATGCCCCCACTCTGATATACAGTGTGCCTCGTCAACCGCTATTAGCGAGATGTTTACTTTTTTTAAAAACTCTAAAAAGCCACCAACCGCAACTCTCTCGGGGGCAACATAAAGCACTTTAACCTCTCCACGAAGCACTCTTTCTTTTGCTTCTCTTATCTCCCCTGCTGTCAGTGTAGAGTTAATAAACTCTGCTTGAACTCCGTTAACCTTTAGAGCGTCAACTTGATCTTTCATTAAAGCAATTAGAGGAGAGATAACTAGAGTTACCCCTTCCATTTTCAGTGCAGGAAGCTGATAGCAGAGTGACTTCCCTCCTCCAGTGGGCATCAAGACAAAGACATCTTTCTTTTTCAAAACTGCAATCACTATCTCTTCTTGAAGAGGACGGAAGTTGCTAAATCCAAAATATTTTCTTAAAATGTTTTTCATCGTTCTCTGATTCTAACACAAAACTCTCCATTAAAAAACGACCAAAAAGATTGATTTTTTAATAATAAAAGGTATAATATAGATAGTAAACGGTATAAGGGGTCTAATCTCCCGCCAAAAAGCGGGTTTTATTTATGGAAATAAGAAATATTGCGATTATCGCTCATGTTGATCACGGAAAAACAGCACTAACTGATGCTTTAATGAAGCAGACCGGAATGATAGAGAAAGAAGAAAGTATGGACAGTAACGACATTGAGCAAGAGAGAGGAATAACAATCTACTCAAAAAACACTTCTCTCTATTATAAAGACACAAAGATAAACATTGTTGATACGCCTGGACACGCCGACTTCGGATCAGAAGTGGAGCGAGTTTTGCGTTCGATAGACTCGGTTGTTCTGGTAGTTGATGCCCAAGAAGGTCCGATGCCTCAAACAAAGTTTGTTCTGAAAAAATCTCTTGAACTAAAGTTAAAGCCGATCGTTGTAATTAACAAAATTGACAAATCAGCAGCAAGACCAAAAGAAGTGAAAGAGATGGTTTACGAACTTTTTCTTGATCTAGGAGCGGATGATGAACAGCTTGATTTCACAACTATCTATAGTATCGCAAAAGATGGAGTTGCAAAAAGAAAGATGGAAGATGAATCAACCGACCTCACTCCTCTTCTTGAAACAGTAATAGAAAAAGTTTCTGTTGCCTCAGGAGAAGAAGCTTTAAAGAAGCCTCTCTTGATGCAACCATTTAACCTTGCCTACGATAACTTCTTGGGACGCCTTGCTATCTTGAGAATATATAGTGGAACGGTAAAAGAAGGACAAAGAATTTTTGTGAAAAACAAACAGAACGAAACTAAAGAAGGAAAGATAACCAAGTTATTTACTTTTGAAGGAGTAAGAAGAAAAGAATCAACGGAGGCAGTTGCTGGAGATATTGCAATGATCGCCGGAATATCTGATATATTTATCGGGGATACGATCTGTGAAGAGCAAGATCAAGAGCCACTTCCCTTTATCAGTATTGACGAACCAACAATATCAATAAACATCTCTGTAAACGACTCCCCTTTCTCCGGAAGAGATGGGAAAAAAGTTACCGGAAGACAGATCAAAGAAAGATTGGAGAAAGAGTTAGAAGTTAATGTTGGATTGAAGATAGACTTCTCAAGTAACGACTACTACAAAACATACGGACGAGGAGAGATGCACATCGCGATTCTTTTAGAAAATATGCGTCGCGAAGGATACGAACTTCAGATATCACAACCAAATGTTGTTGTTAAGGAAGAAGAAGGAGTAAAGATGGAACCTTTTGAAGAAGTAACAGTGATTGTTCCGGATGAAGTATGTAGTTCTGTGATTAAAAAATTATCGGCAAGAAAAGGAAGTATGCTGGAGATGAAACCAGAACACGGGAACACAAAAATAATCTTTGAAGTTCCAACGAGAGGACTACTTGGCTATAGAAATGAGTTTGTTGTTGATACTCGCGGTGAAGGGATTATGTATAACAACGTTATCGGTTTTAAGAAACACGCTGGCGAGATAAGAAGACACAGCACCGGATCAATGATCTCTATGGCAAACGGAAAAGCACTCGGATTCTCACTTGCTAACCTTCAGAACCGAGGTGATCTATACATTGGACCAGGAACTGAGGTTTACGAAGGAATGATTATTGGTGATACTTCTAAGGGGGTTGATATGGCTGTTAACCCAACAAAAGGAAAACAACTAACAAATGTTCGTGCATCAAGTTCTGATGAGGCAATCTGTTTAAAACCACACACCGAGATGACTCTTGAAAAAGGAATGAGTATTATGAACGAAGATGAATATTTAGAAATAACCCCTAAAAATATTCGCCTAAGAAAAAAGCTTCTTACTGAAAACGAAAGATTAAGAAACAGAGGCAAGAATTAAGAGAAGAGATAATAAAAGGCGAGATAGAACAAGATTAATGCTCCTATAAATGTTACCCAAGTGATTGCTCTTGAGTTAGCAATCCATATTTTTTTTGTAAAAACTGCTCCAACAAAAATAATTATCTCTATCAGCATATAGAAGAATAAGAATATTGATATATACAAAATATGCTCAAGTAGAGATACTCCTTCTTCAACCAGTATTACCGAAAAAGCAATTGGAACTCCGATTGAACACGGAAGTTCAACAATTGTTATTGCTATTGCAAAAGAAACCACTGCTCCTGCAAGAATTATTGTTTCTTGCTTTGTGTCTTTAAACACTTTTTGTAATTTTTCCGTTGCTCTTCTTGCTATTGGAGAACTAGATGCCTCACAAGTTGGGCCATACTTATAAAATCTCCAAAACTCTTTTAAAAAGAATAGTCCTCCGCCAAGAGATGCTAGTCCAACAATTATTCTTAGTATTTCCAGATGTCCAATCAGTGTCTCAAAAAGCTTTCCCCAAACAAAAACCAACATTCCGTAAATTATTACTGTTGTTGCGATAAAAAGACCTCCAAAAAAGAGTATCTTCTTTTTTGAATTAAAAACAAGGACTATTGATAATATCAAAATTAAAGCTCCAATAGAACAAACATTAAATCCATCAACTGAACCAAGAATTACCGCAATAACGGGAAGTGACCACCCTCCAATATCAACCTCAATGTTGAAAAAAGGAATATTGATCAAACAACAATCTCTATCAACAACCTCCCCTTCAATCGCTTTCACGAGATCTTCTTCCTCTCTTGTTGTGAAATCTCTTAACTGAAAAAAGTTGTCTCCAATAAAAAGCGTTGGCGCCATTATTCTGTAATCAGTAACTCCGTGAGCTTCAGCAATCTCACTTAATTTTTCGGTATCGCTTATCGGATAAATAATCAGTTCAAGATTATCATACTCCTTCACCTTTTCCGTTAAAAAGTCTTTTGTGCTTTTACAAACTGAACACAATCTGTCATCAAAATAATGTATAACTATCTTCTCATCGTCTTCAACCTCTTCAGCGTTAGCATAAAAAGGAAAAATATTAATTAACAAAACAAAAAACGACAAAAACACGAAAAATTTATTTTTCATAGCAGTAAATATTATAAAAATTAGAGAAATATTATAGCACCCTTAAAAAACAATATATCACTTTTCTAAAAAAAGTAAAGAAAAAAGCTGTTGACACCTGGTGTCAACAGCTTTTTTTGTTTTATCTTTTTGGGAAACGGTAACAGAGGATTGGAACTACTACCAGTGTTAGCACTGTTGAGAATAGAAGTCCGAAGATTATTGAGTAAGCAACTGGAGACCACTCAGGACTAGCAAAAACTAACGGAAGTAATCCAAAAACTGTTGTTGCTGTGGTTAAAATTACTGGTCTGAAACGAGAACTTGCTCCAAGAACAACCGCCTTTCCATTTTCTTCACCACTATCTCTTCTTTTATTTATTGTATCTATCAAAATAATAGCATTGTTAACCACTACTCCGCTTAAAGCAACTATTCCAATAAAAGCAGGAAAAGAAAGTGGCTGACCAACTAGTGCTAGTCCAAGGAATACTCCTGTTACTGCTAACGGAATGGTGACTATTATAAAGAACGGCTGACGATATGATTTCAGTTGAATAACCATTAAGATAAATATCATAAAGACTCCGATCAGCATTGCTTCTCCTAAATCAGCAAATGATTCTTGAATATCCTCTGTTTCTCCCCCATAACTAACCTCAACTCCCTTTGGAAGTTCAACTTCTTTTAATTTTTCTTGAAAAGCACTTATTATTTCTTGAGAGTTATATCCTGAAACAACTGCCGATGTTACCGCTATGTTTCGCTCACTATCCAATCTTTCAATAACACTTCTTCCTGGTTTTAAAGAAATATCTATAAAGGTTCCTAATGAAACAGCTCCCTTTGGCGTTTGAATACTCATCTCTCTAATCTCAGAAACATCTATCGGAAGAGCTATTCCGATGTCGTTACTATTATAATAATCCGCAGAGTAAATTTTTACCTCTATCTCATCTTCAAGAACTTTTATACTACTTGCTTCTTTTCCTGTAATCATAGTGCGAATATAATCAGCAACATCAACTGCTGTTAACCCGTACTGCTTTGCTACTGTCTTGTTAATATCAATGACAAACTCTCCCGTTGTTAACTGAACCCCGCTATCAACATTTTCTGTTCCTTCTACAGAAGCCAAAACTCCCGAAAGAAGAACTGCTGTTTGTTCTAAATCGTTAAGATTATCTCCTTTTAAATTTATTCTAATTGGAGTTCCTTCTCCTGGACCAGCTTCAGGTTGACCAACGCTAATCTCTGCTCCATTATAATTCTTAAATAGTTCTCTATAGTAATTAACCACTTCATCACTTGAAGAGCTTCTATCGTCGCTTAGTGTTGCAATAAAACTTGCTTTGTTTGATTCCCCTGCTTGAGCAATATCAATGCTTCCTGCTGAAGAACTCTGACCAACTGTTGTAAGGAAAGACTTAACATCTGGATCACCACACAAAGCTTTTTCAATCGGCTTCACAAGTTCGTTTGTATCGTCAAAAGGAGTTCCCGCTTTTGCTTTCAGGTCAATAAAAATTGTATCTGAGTCAGGAAGGGGGAACATATTAATAGAAACAACCCCGATAAAAGGAAAACTAACTGCTATGAAAAATAAACCAGTAATAAATATTAAAAATCCATAAGAAAAAGGTTTATGAGAAGTTATTTTTGAAAGATTTTTTTGATACCAAGTAGCAGTTTTATCTAAAAAATCTCCAAAACCAAGCAGTCCCGTTTTCTTTTTTTCGGACAACTCTCTTCCTAAAAATCTGGTAGCAACAGTAGTTATAATTACAAGTGCTACAAATAAAGCAGATAACAGAACCGCTGAAACTGTTATCGGAATGCTTTTAATAAACTCTCCCATTATTCCAGAAACCAAAAGCATCGGAGCAAAAACAAAAACAGTAGTCATCGTTCCTGCAATTAATGGTGACTGAAACTCTTTCACCGTTTCCACTGCTGATTCTTTTCCCGACATTCCAATTAGTCTTTTTTGAAACATTCCTTCAGTTATAACAACCGAAGCATCAACTAAAATTCCAAGAGAAAGGATTAGTGAAAATAAAGTTAAAAAGTTAATAGTAAGTCCAAGTATGTTGATAATAATAAATGCTGACAAGAAAGAGAAAGGAACAACTAAACTCGCTAAAAACGACTCTCTCCAACCAAGAAAAAGAGCCATTATTAAAATTATTATAATTATTGTTAGAATTCCACTAGAAATCAATGTGCTAAGATCTGTTCTTATTATATCAGCGTCATTTTGTATCACCTCCACTTTCAATCCTGCCGGAAAAACATCATTTAATAGATCATCTATTTTTTCTTTAGAAGTATCAGAAATAGTAAGAATATCTCCTCTTCCACTTTCTTTAAAGATCTGAAGAGAAATTGTTGCTTCTGGTTCACTTCCATCAATACTAAATCGCGTAACATTACTAAGCGGAGCAACTCCGTCTTCAACTTCTCCAAGATCTCCTATTTTTATAACAGCTCCTTCTCTTTCAATCACTGGAACTTGACGAACATCTTCCGCTGAAAGAAGTTTGCTATCAAAACGAACCGCATAAATACCTCCTCCAGTTTCAATAACTCCAACTGGAAGATCAATATTTGCCTGCGATAAAGCTCCCACCACCATTGCTGGAGAAATTGAAAGCTCACGCATTCTACTGCTATTAAGTTTAATTTTAACTTGTCTCTCTGGATCACCAACTACTGAAACTTGAGAAACATCTTTAACTGATTCCAACTCTTCTTTTATTCTTTCTGCATAAACTTTCAACTCGGTTAACTCAAAAGAACCCGCTACAACTATTCGCATAATCGGAACATCAGAAAAACTTATCTTCTGAACCACCGGCTCTCCTGCCCCTGAGGGAAAATTAACTTTTGCTTTATTTGCTCTATTTCTTACCTCGGCAATCATCTCTGTGCCGTCTGCCCTTGGATCAAACTGAACAACAACCATTGAAAATCCTTGCTGTGAAGAAGAAGAAAGAGTACTAACATCAGAAAGACCAGCCATCTGATTTTCAACTGGACGAGTTATCAGTTCTTCAACATTTTCTGCTCCTGCCCCAGGAAGAACAGTCGTAACAACAACAACTGGAATATCAACTTCTGGAGCTGACTCTTTCGGCATCTGTAAAACTGCTAAAAACCCGAAAACAAACAAACTAACCATTAAAAGGTAAGTTATCCGATAGTTTTCAATAAAAGATTGAATAATTGATTTTCTTTCTTCTTTCATTTTTTTACTTATTAACTACCTCAACTAACTGTCCACTTTGAACTAAAGAGTAATCTTCTATAATAAAATCAACATCTTCAAGACCTTGAAGAATGGTGACTTTATCTTCTTGGATCGGTCCAAGAGAAACAGAAATTCTTTTCACAACTCCCTCTTCTACGGTATATAAAGCATTGCCAGCACTACTAACCTCAATCATTGACAACGAAACCCGAACAACTCCCGAACTAGAACTTGTTACAATATCAACTACAACATCTTCTCCCACTATTAAATCAGATGACTCTGTTAGAGTAACTTGAACTTCAACTTGTCCTGTTTGTTCATTTACTGCTCTTGAAACTGCACTAACCACTCCCTTATAATCTCCATCAACTTCAGCATTATCTCCTATTGAAAGTGAACGAGCACTATCTGGGCTTAAGTATAATCTTACTCGTAACCCGTTTTCGTTTATTAAAGAAACAATCTGTTGTCCCATATTAGCAGTTTGTCCAACCCGAGCAGAGACACTTGCTACTGTTCCAGAAAAAGGAGCACGAATCGTATGTCTTTCAAGATATTTGTTAGCACTATCAACGCCAAGCTCTGCTTGATTAACTTGGGCTTTTTGAGCTGTTATCTGTTCTTCTCTTGCCCCCCCTTCAAGTAGTGCAAGTTCATTTTTTCTTTGTTCTAAAGCTTGTTCGGCTTGTTTAACTGCTGGTTCTTGATTTCTTAACGCTGTCTCATAAGCATCTTTCACTGTTAAGTACCCACTTCCTCTTTCATTAGGAATCGGAATCACCCACTCAAGATCACGATGGCTTGCAAATCCCTCTGGAAAAAGAATATAAAGTCCACTTTCTCCTAACGGCTGAGCAATACGAGTATTAACTGAACCAACGCCACTTTCATCATTGGGTCCTTCGTATGTAAAAGAATACCCTGATTGAGCTAAAGAAGGATATAAAGAAATACGATACTCTCCTTCTTCTCCTTCATAAACCCCGCTAATTGTTGGCGATGTTACAACCTCATCATCGTCAATCTCCATTCTTTCATCATCAAGATATGCTTGAAGATCATTATTCAGTAAATTACGAAGAGCGCTCTCTACTGCTTCATTATTATCTTCTATTGTTTTTTCAAGTGTGTCTTCTGCATTTTCTACAGCAATCTCACTATTTCTTATCTGTTCTTCCAAGGCTCCTGATAACATCTCTTCTAATCTTGACTCTTGAGTTTCCAAAAGCGCTTCTGCTTCTTTTAATCTTAAGAGAGCATCACCATTGTCTAGATAAACTAAAGGATCACCAGCTGAAACTGTTTGACCAATAGAAACCGGAACTCCGCTAACCACTCCCTGAACTTCAGGAGATAATCCTGCTTGATTGTTTGATTCAACGCGACCATTAACTGAAATTGTGCTCTTGATCCCGTTCAATTCTGAAACACTAACAACTGAAACCTGAGCTACTTCCTCTTCTTCACTCACTCCTTCTTGCTTTTCTTCTTTTGAAAGCAAAACTCCAACACTAAACAGGAAAAGAACCGCCACTCCAATTAAAATAATTATTTTTTTCTTTTTCATTTTTTTAAACAAATTAAAATCAAAAAAATCCAGCAAAGCTGGTATTTTTATTCAACGCTTTTAACACCGACATTATAACACAAAACAACAAAAAAACAAACCCCCACCTGCTTAGAGTTTAACCTTAGTTGCTTTGATTGCGCTTTTTTCTTTGTCTTTTATCTCAAGCATAATGTCAAAATCAAACTGTTCTGTTTCTTTCAAAAAATCTTTAAACTTTTTAATAGTTATTTTTTCAGTGTGAACTCCTTTTCTTTTTCCTTTCTGTTGCTCACTGTAGTCAATCATCGGAACTCCATCTTTCTTGCTCCATGTTTTTTTAACCTCTCTCATCGCTTCTTGAAAACTTTCCCCATTATTCAAGCACTCGTGATGATAACTATCAAAAATAACTGGAATTTTTGTTATTTTATTAACCTTTAAACAGTCTTTCAAACTGTAAGAAAGATGATCGTTCTCAACTGCCAATCTTTTTTTTATTTTTAAACTCAAACCACCGTAAGTATTTACAAACCTCTTAATGGATTCTTCTTTCTCTCCGTAAACTCCACCAATATGTATCTGCACTTTAGCATCTTCTTTTAACTCCATAGAGTCTAAAACATCACAGTGATACTCAACTTCTTTTATGCTTCTTTCAACAATCTCTTTGTTTTTTGCATTCAGAACAACAAACTGATCAGGGTGCATAGAAATTCTGATGTTGTTTTCTTTTATGTAACTACCAATTTTTTTCAAGTCATTACTAAAATAATCTCGCCAATTAAAAGTGCAGATGCTGTGAGAAGCAAAAGGAACTAGCCCTGACCCAATTCTAAAAAACAAAAGATCGTTATCAACATTAAACTGTAATGTTTTTTGCAAACAATCCAAATTTTCTTGAACTTTCTTTATTAAGTTTTCTTCAGAATAGTTTGCCAAGCGAAAAGTCTTATTCGCTGTGCACCCTATGCTGTTATTAATACAAGGATATCCTATTTTCATTTTTATTTTTTAATAAACCTCCACTCTGACTCTTTTAAGTTGCCAAGCTTATACTTATCTATTCTTACTCTTAAGATATCAAAAACAGTGCAGTTGAAAACTTCAAACATTCTTCTGATCTGTCGCTTCTTCCCCTCTCCTAAGATCACTCTGTACTTCTTGTTTCCGATTCTTTCAACCTCTTTTGCTTTCGCTTTTGTTTTTTCTCCTATATCAACTCCCTTCTTCATCTTTTCAACTACTTCTTCATTTATGTTTTTACTAACTTCTACAAGATATTCCTTCTCGTGAGAAAAAGAAGGGTGAGTTAAACGGTATGTGAAATAACCATCATTAGTTAAGATCACTAACCCCCGACTATCTTTATCCAGCCTTCCAACTACAAAGAGCCGTTCTCTTCTTTTCACCAAAGAAAAAACACTCTTCTCCCCTTTCTTTGTTTTGTTTGTGCAGAGATACCCTTTTGGTTTGTTCAGGGCGATATAGAGAAGTTTACTTTCTTTCTCTATCTTTCTTCCGTTCACAACAACTTCATCACCATCATCAACCCGCGTTCCTAGGACAGCAACCTCACTGTTTATTTTAACTATCCCTTCTCTTATTAACTCTTCCGCTTTTCGCCGTGAACAGTAACCACTATCGGCGATAAACTTCTGCAGAACAACACTTGTTTTTTTAATACTCATACCAACATTTTACCACAAAAAGAAACTTTACGGTTAAAAAGGTTGACATAATCATTATAATATGATATAAATTACACAGTACCCTAACCATTTTTTATAAGGAGGAAGGTTTATGAAACTTGAAGTTTTGGAGAAAGAAATCAGAGGGTCATTGCTGGAAGAAATCCTGCTCGTGATGGAGAGCGGTGAATTTGAACAAGCCAACAACGAACCCGAGAACGGAAACGAATATCTCGGTGAAATGAGCAAGGTTGAAAAGACCTTGCTGACCGTTCGTAAAAGAAACGCCGAAAAATGCAAAATCGCCATGGGAAGTGATGCTACCTGGACTGCCTATCTCTTCAAAGAAGCTGCCGATGCGGCAGATAAGTTGATGTGGCAGAGCATTGAGCGAAGATTCGGTCGTGAGGAATTTGCCAGAGTGGGGATCGAAGCTCCTCATGCAATCGTGGCGATGAGTGAAAAAAATTTACTGCGTGGCTGCTCGTGTTCGTTTGATATTATCGCTATCTAGACTGCTCCTCCAACCCTCAAAAGGCCACGCACACCGCATGGCCTGTTTTTATAGCCCTAAAGTAGTAGTGTTTGTTAACGCCTCTAAAAACTTTGGAATAGCAATTGATATACCAATAATAGGAAGAATAACAACAATTAATGTTATTATAAACTTCCAGAAGAGAACCTTTTTTATTTTTTTTACATTATTATTTATCTCATCAATCTTCTGGTCTTGTTCTTCTATTTTTTTTAAAATATCTTTCTCCATATTTTATTTATTTTTATTTGCTAACTGCCCACAAGCTCCCTCAATATCTTTTCCAAAACTAAATCGTTGCGTTACGCTTACTCCTCTTTCTTCTAATATTTTTCTAAAAGAAGCAGTTCTTTCTTGAGATGACGCTTCAAATACTCCTGTTGAATTATAAGGAATAAGATTAACAAAGTAAAGTTTCCCCTTAACTATCTTTGCTATCTCTTCTGCCTCTTTATTGGAATCGTTAACTCCCTTTATCATTATATACTCAAACATAACTCTTCTTCCCGTTTTTTCAATATAATCATCAACTGCTTTTAAAACATTATCTAGCGGATATCTTTTGTTAATCGGCATTATTTCTGAACGAATAGTGTTGTTTGGAGCGTGCAAAGAGAGAGCGAGATTAACTTGTAATTTTTCACTACTTAGTTTTTTAATCCCCTCTACTACTCCTGCGGTTGATATTGAAAAATTTCTTGAACCTAAATTAAATCCATCTTTATCGTTAAGCTTTCTTATTGCTTTTAAAACATTGTCATAGTTAAGAAACGGCTCCCCCATTCCCATAAAAACAATGTTTGTAATTTTTTCATCTTCTTTTTTAAGTAAACGAGCAAAAAAGATAACTTGTTCCACTATCTCTGAAAAAGTTAAATTTCTCTTAAAGCCCATCTTTCCTGTCGCACAAAATTTACAACCAAGGGAACATCCAACTTGCGAAGAAACACAAATTGTATTTCTACCATCTCTGTTTTTCATTAAAACTGCTTCTATTTTTAATCCATCTTCTAAATTAATAACCGCTTTCACGGTTTTTTTATTTTTTGAACTAAAAAGATCCGCTTCTATGCTTATCGGACACTCTTTGTTAAGCTCTTCTTTAATATTACTTGGAAGAACTGTTGACTGTTGCCAATCATCAATCAAGTCAAGATAAATATTTTTCTCTGCTTGCTTTAATCTAAACCCTTGATGCTCTTCCAATACTTCTTTTATTTTTTCTATATTCACAATACTTTACTTTTTAATAAAAATTAGGGGAAAAACAATGTCACTTAAACAACAAGGAATTATCACGGCAATAAAAACGATAAAAAATGAGATGAAGAGATAAAAAGCAGAAAAAACAGATGTGAAAGCTAAGAGATAAAACAAGCTCGCAAAAACAGAGAGAAAAACATGAAGTAAGTGAGGAACTTTTGTTGTTTTTGTTATCACCCCAACAAAACTTCCCACAATCGCAAAAAACATTGTTTGCGCTGTTTCTTCAATTAAAGGAAGATGAAAATGAATATCATTATTCAAAAGCACCGCTCCTATGTGCGGAAAAATAACATCACTAACGCTTCCGATTAAGAGCGCTCCACTTAC
>JAIPIL010000010.1 GCA_021734685.1 Minisyncoccota bacterium
CTCTCAAATAATTTTGAATAGAATCAATACTTATCTCAATTATGTCTCCTGGATTTTGAGCAGATTCTTCTCCAAGTAAACTTCTTTCTTTTTTGATTTTAATTCCTTTTATTTCTAATCTTTTTAAAAGTTTATAGAATTTTTCTTCGTCTTTCTGAAGTTCTGGAAAAAACTCATAAATATCAAAAAAATAAAGAGTGTGATTTCTTTTTTTGGCTCTTTCGTAAAGCTTCTCCAGTTTGTCTTTAGAAAATTTTATTTTTTTTGTTGAAGCCATTTTAAATATTATTTAATTTTTTGTAATAGTCTTGAAACTTTTTTGTTAGTCTTTCTTCTTCCTCTTCGTTCTCGTCTCGCTCAGCTTCTCTCATTTTTCCTTCTATCTCTATCAACTTTTGCTTTATGTGTTCTTTTTTTAATTCTTTAACGCAACTCAGAAACTCTTCTTCAGTGCTTATCTCACTTTCTTCTTTGTCAAGCGAGTAGTATTTTAAAAATTCTTCTTCTTCCTTTGAAATCTTATTACTCTCATCGCGCAGGAAAAGTATTATATTCGCAAACTCTTTTCTTAAAATCACGACATCGTCATCCTCAATTTTTTGAGCCAGTTCTTTTTTTGCAGAACAACAGTAGATTATCTTTTCTTCAAGTCGTTCTTTTCTTGATTTATCTTTTTGTTTTTCTGGATTACGTTCTGTTTCTTTCTTTTTTTCTTCTGTTTTTACACTCTCCATCTCGTTGAAAATTGATTCTTCACTAACTCCTAAAAGAAAAGAGAGTTCAGAAACAAAGTAAGATCTTTCGATGCTGTTTTTTAGCTTTTTTATCTCCGGAAGCAACTCTTTTGCTGCTTTACTTTTTTCGTGCGGATCAGAGAGGTTATACTTCGAGAGAACATTTTCAAAGTAGAAAGCGATTATTGAAACTGCTTTTTTTAGATAATCTTCCCACTTTTCTGGGTCTTCAGCAACAACATCTGCTGGATCTTTTCCTTTCGGCATCATAATCACCTTTACATCAAACTCTTTCTCAAGAGCAAGGTCAACTCCTTTTTTGGTTGCCGAACTTCCCGCATCATCCATATCAAAAGCAGTAATTATTCTGCTGGTATATCTTTTTAAAATATCAAGTTGTTTTGTTGTGAAAGCTGTTCCTGAAGCAGAAACCACATTTTTATGTCCTATCTGGTGACACATTATCACGTCAGTGTATCCCTCAACAACAATAACACTGTCTTTTTTTCTGATCTCGTTTTTTGCGTTGTAAAGTCCGTACATTATCGCGCTCTTGTCGTAAAGCATTGTTGCTGGAGTATTAATATACTTTGCGCGTTCATCTTCTTTTGATAAAATCCTTCCACCAAAACCAACCACATAGCCACTCAAGTTAGATATTGGAAAAATTAATCTTCCACGGAAACGATCAAACAAGTAACTTCCTTTTCCGCTTGCAACACCTGCTTCTACAATCTCTTCCTTTCGGTAACCCTTTCCAACTAAAAACTTGGAAAGAGCGTCTTTTGCAGTTGGAGCATATCCGATCCGCCACTCTTTAATACTTTCTTCACTTATCTTTCTATCAAGCAAGTATTTTTTTACTTCTTTCCCTTTTTTTGATTGTTGAAGTTGTCGCTCAAAAAAAAGAGTTGCGATCTCGTTAATCTCAAAAAGGCGTTTTCTCTTTGTTTCCACTTCTGGGTTCTGTTTTTTCAGCTCTACTCCTGCTTTTTTTGCAAGTATTCTCAAAGCATCACCAAACTCAACCCCTTCTATCTTCATTACAAAACTAAACATATCTCCTCCTTCGTTGCACTGACCAAAACAACGCCAAACTTGTCTTGCTTGATTAACAAAAAAAGATGGTGTTTTTTCAGAGTGAAACGGACAAGGGGCTCTAAAGTTAGCCCCTGCTTTTTCTAAGGAAACGTAATCTTTAACAACATCTACTACGTCTAATCTGTTTTTTATATCTTGAATAGGAGAGTCGTTCATAGTCCCTTATTATAATGAAAAATCAATGATTTTGCAAGGAGAGGTGACTTGACTAAATGTATTTTATATGATTAAATATACGAAGTTAACTTTAACTAACAAGGTAAAAAGGAGGAAGTTATGCACATTTTCCAAGAAGCAGTCGCTACTGAGGGTACCTTCCTGCATCGTCTTTTCAAGACGATGGAGGCGGATAATGTTCAATTTCACATCGCTGAGCCGGTCGGTGAAAACGAAACGGTTGTTGGGAAGATGAACCTTCTTGAAAGGTCAGCACATACGATCTTTCGGGAAGCAGTGAAAGAAAAAAAAGTGATTAATGAACGCCTGAAAGAAGTAAACGGCTCTGAAGCGTCACTTCATCTTCTGAAAAAAGATGACTACACCCAGTGGCAACGCCTTGCTGCAGAAATTTTACTGAACGAAAGTATTCACAAAAGATTCCCCCAATATTCTGAAGTTTCTGTCAGGGCGCCCAACCTTATTGTGGCTCACAAAGAATAGCACCTTTCCAAAAAGCTGCACGGTTTTACCGTGCAGCTCTTTATTTACTTCTTTAGATCGTTAAAACTTATCAACTTTATATCGTTCTCTTTCAACAACAAGTTAAGGTCTTCTATTTTCCTGATATCAAACTCTCGTTCTCGGTTCAGATTTGATTCACACTTTGGGTCATAATTCCCCGGATGAAAAAGGACTTCGTAACTCTCTCCTTCTTTCAAATCTTCAAGAATTAGCTGTAACTCTCTAAATACCTTTCTAGTTCCACTAAACACTGGGTTATCTGTTTGGATAACTCCATTAACATCACTTTCTATCCCGTAATTTCGGCAAGGAATTTTTTCTTTTTTACAAAACTTCATAATTAAAGGGTATGATTCCTTTAAGAATTTTGATTTATGTAAATTAATGTGAGCTGGCTTAAATTGAAAAATAGAAATAAATTTTTCATACTGCTTTTCAATTGCTGGTTGAAACTCTTCATCTAAAAATTCCAAATGAAGCCCAATGCTAACATTGTGTTTTTTTGAAATCTCTATCAACTTTTTAATCTGATCTTCTTGGTTTTCATTTATGTGATTAACCATAACACTAACAGAAGAAATCAGCTCTCTTTCAGCAAGTTCTAAGATCTTCTCGTTGAAAACTTTGCTAAATCCAAAGTCTTCAGCATTTATTATTAAGTATTTCATATAATGTTTGTGGCGGAGGAGATGGGATTCGAACCCATGTGAGCAATGCTCGCACGCTTTCCAAGCGTGTGGAATAGACCGCTATCCGACTCCTCCAATCGTTCTTATGCTTTTGGAAGTTTTGAAATTAAATCTGCTAAGAAGGGATGCTTTCCAACAAAGCGATATTTGAACAAGCCCAAGAGAACAAAAAGATCCTTTAACTCCTCTTTTAATGGTTCCGGACCAATAAAAACCTCTCTTGTTTCTTCAAGTAAAAGATTTCCATAATTATTTATTATCTCATCACCGGATTTATCTTTCAAGTAATCCATCACTTTATTAAACTCTCCTTTGTCCAGCCAAACTCCCTCACAGATACTACAAACATCAACTTTAATCTCTGAATCGTCATAATTAACCTCATAAAGAGAAAGTTTACACTCTGGGCACTGTCTTTCTTTTTTTGACATTTTAAACCTTTCCGTTTTATCCCAAAGATCAACATCAAGCCAGTTTATGGTTTCTTGTTTCAAGTCTTTCGCTCTATCAAGTTCTTCCTTTTCAAACCAAATTCCTTTACACTGCTCACAGTAATCTATCTTTACTCCGTAGAAACTAATCTCTTTTAATTTTTGGTTACAACTTGGACAATTTTTCATCTTGAATAATTTTAACTTTTTATAATGAGATTCTTCGCTTCGCTCAAAATGACATGATGGTCAAATGTCAAATATCAATTCCTCTTATTTTTTTTATTCTTTCTTCTGTTGGAGGATGAGTCATAAATAATTTTCGGAACCAGCTTTTCTTTTCTTTTCCGCGGAAAGGGTTTGAAATATACATATGAGCAGTTGAATCACTTGCTGTCCTTAACTGATTAGGATCTCTGCTAATTTTTTCTAAAGCACTTGCTAACCCTTCTGGATAACGAGTGCTAAGCACTGCTGTTGTGTCTGCCAAATACTCTCTTTTTCTTGATATCGCAAACTTCATAATCTGCGCTAAAACAGGAGAAAGGATCATAAACACAACTGCAATTATCAAGATAAACACCCCTCCTTTTCCTTCTCTGTTTCTCATTCCACCAAAAAATGCCATTCGGAAAAATATATCAGCAACAAGAACGACTACCCCAACTAAAACTACTACAACTGATGATATAAGAATGTCATAGTTTTCTATGTGTGCCATCTCGTGAGCGACCACTCCTTCTAACTCTTGGCGGTTTAATTTTTCTAAAAGTCCTGTTGTTACTGCAACTACTCCGTGTTCAGGGTTTCTTCCTGTTGCAAAAGCGTTCGGATGAGGGTCGTCTACAACGAAGAGACGAGGCATCGGAAGACCTTTTGAAATAGAAAGATTTTCAGCTATCCTGTAAAACTCTGGATAATCATCTTTTTTTATTTCTTTTGCCTTGCTCATTGAAAGAACTATCTTGTCAGAATACCAGTAAGATGTAAAACTCATCGCAACGGAAATTATAACTGCTATCCACAGAATCGCGGTTGTTTCAAAAAAGTAACTCAAAGACCATCCTATTCCGATAATAAACAGAAAGAAACCACTTAGATAAAAATATGTCCTACGGATGTTTTTTTCTTTCTCGTCATAAAAAGTTGGCATACTTTTAGAAACTTACTTTGACATTTTCCCTTTCTTCCTTGTTTTCAATTTCAAAAAATTCTCTTTTTTGAAAATTAAAAGCTCCTGCAATAACATTCACTGGAAATGTTTCTATTTTAGTGTTCAAAGCTAACACATTTCTGTTATAAAACCTTCTAGATGCTTGAATCTTGTCATCAGTGTCTCTTATCTCTCTCTGAAGTTCAACAAAGTTATTTGATGCTTTAAGATCTGGATAATTTTCAGAAACAGCAAATAAACTTTTAAGAGTTTCTGTTAATTGATTTTCTGCTTCCCCAACTTTTTTTGGATCTCCAGTTTCTTCAGCACTTAAAGCATTTGCTCTTGCATTGGTAACACTTTCAAGAACCTCTTTCTCGTGAGAAGCGTATCCTTTTACTGTCTCTATTAGATTAGGAATAAGATCATATCTTCTCTTTAGTTGAACATCTATATCGGCCCATGCTTCTTTTGCTCTATTTCTAAAAGCAACTAAACGGTTGTATGTGTAAATAACCCAAACAACCAGAATAACGATAATTGTTAGAATGAAAGCTGTTGTTTCCATATTTTTTAGGGAACACCCTGTTATTTAATAATTATGCCTTAATTTTACTATATTTCAAATAATTTGCAATAAAAAGCGGAGGGGGGTCAGACCCCCCTCCGCTTTTTCTATTCTTTTTTTTACATTCCCATTCCTCCCATTCCACCAGGCATTCCACCAGGCATTCCACCAGCTACTCCTTTGTTGTCATCATCTTCTTTTGCATCTACTACAACGCACTCTGTTGTAAGAAACATTCCAGCAGATGAAGCGGCATTTTCTAAAGAGACGCGAACAACTTTTACAGGATCAATAATTCCAGCTACAATAAGATCCTCATAAACCATTGTTTTTGCGTTAAATCCTTCTGATCCTTTCATCTCTTTTGTTTTTGCAACAACAACCGAACCGTCAACTCCTCCGTTTTCAGCGATCTGTTTCATCGGAGCTTCAAGTGCTCTTCTTAATATATTAGCACCGGTTTCTTCATCTCCTTTCAATTTTAAATTGTCTAGTGCAGAAAGAGCACGAACGAGAGCAACTCCTCCTCCTGCAACAATTCCTTCTTCAACTGCGGCACGAGTAGCAGAGAGAGCGTCTTCTGCTTTGTGTTGACGAGCTTTCTGTTCTACCTCAGTAAGTGCTCCCACTTTTATAACCGCAACTCCTCCCGCAAGTTTTGCCAATCTTTTTTGTAAACTTTCTTTATCATAGTCTGATGTTGATTTTTCTATCTCGTTTTTAATCTGCTCAATTCTTTTTTCAAGATCTTTCTTACTTCCTTTTCCTTCGGTAATTATTGTTTTTTCTTTTGTTGCTGTTATTTTTCTTGCTGCTCCTAACATTTCTATTTCTGTATTTTCAAGTTTTAATCCAACCTCTTCTGAAATAACTTGCCCACCACAAACAGAAGCAATATCTTTCAAGTTCTCCTTCTTTTTTTCTCCAAATCCAGGAGCTTTTATGGCAAGAGTGTTAAACGCTCCTCTTAGTTTATTTAAAACAAGAGTTGCGAGAGCTTCTCCTTCTATATCGTCAGCAATAATAACCAAATTTTTCTGTCCTGCTTTAGAAAGTTTTTCCATCACTGGAAGAATTTCGTTTATTGAAGATATTTTTTTGTCTGTAATTAAAACATGTGTATCTTCAAAAGCTGACTCCATTCTTTCTGAATCAGTTACCATATATGGAGAAACATACCCGTTGTCAAGTTGAAGTCCCTTTACAATCTCTTTTTCTAATCCAAATGTCTTTGATTCTTCTATTGTTATTACTCCGTCTTTTCCAGTTTCTTCAACAACTTCTGCAATAAGTTTTCCCATCTCTTCGTCTTCAGCAGAAATTGTTGCTACTTGAGCAATCTCTTCTTTTTTAGTTATATCACGAGCTTCCTTCTTTAAGTGATTAACAACAGCGGTTGTCCCCTTGTCTATTCCTCTTTTTAGAGAGAGAGGATCAGCCCCTGCGGTAACATTTTTAAGTCCTTCAGAAATAATTGCTCTTGCAAGAATTGTTGCAGTGGTTGTTCCATCCCCTGCAGTATCGTTTGCCTTGGAAGCAACCTCTTTCACAATTGATGCTCCGATGTTTTCAACCTTATCTTTCAGTTCTATCTCGTTTGTAATACTAACTCCGTCATTTGTTACAATCGGGGAACCGTAACTTTGCTCAAGAACAACATTACGACCTTTTGGTCCAATTGTATATTTTACAGCATCCGCCAACTTATCAACTCCTCTCATCATTTTTTTTCGCGCTTCTTCTTGATAATAAATATCTTTAGGCATAATTTTATTTGAGATTTAACATTTAACAACTGACCTTTAATCATCTTCATTGTTGTGAAGATAATATTACTCTATAATAGCAAGAATATCGTCCTCTCTTGCTATTAAATACTCTTTTTTGTCAACCTTTATTTCGTTTGGTCCATATTTTGTGAAGATGACAATGTCTCCCTTCTTTACTTCAAGAGGAAGGATTTTCCCTTCTGGGCTTTTTTTACCAGGGCCAACGGCAACTACTTTTCCTTTTTCAGGCCTGCCTTTTTCAGCAGTATCAGGAAGAAAAATTCCGCTCTCTGTTTTTTCTTCACCTTTATCAGGTTCTATTAAAATATTATCAGCAAGTGGTTTTATTTTCATTATATAAATTCGCCTTTATAAGAGTGAACTCTTTTTCAGAACGAATTGGTTAAAGGTAAGCGACCTTTCTTAATAATTAGCAATCATTACTCAAGAGTGCTAATTACATTCTAATCAACTAAAAAAATATGTCAACCCTCCCATGTCCAACCCCGGGTTGGACATGGGAGAGTTGTCATTCCCGCCCCCGATCGTAGCCGAGGATAAACTCCAGCGGGAATCCAGTTTCGCGTTGTTTCGCGCGCTTCCTTTGGAAGCGCTGGAAGCGTTTTTGACTTTTGCTTTTTGTTTTGTATAATTTTACAGGGAGTTATTAAGAACAGTGGAAAACAGTTGCAAAATTAGTGATTTGTGTTATTATTTTAATATAGTTTTTTAATTTAATGTATTTTTTAAAGAGATATCTTTTACATATTATTATCGGAGTGGCTGGATTCTTTCTAGCTGATTACTTTTTAGATGCAGTAACAATAGAAGATAACAACTTTCTTCTTATCGCCGGAATAACCCTAGGAAGTATAAATTTTTTCATAAGACCAGCAATAAAACTTATTACTCTTCCTTTAAGAATAATAACTTTAGGATTGTTCTCGCTTCTTATAAATATTGCTATTGTTTGGTTTGTTCAAGCAATCTTTCAAGAAATTGAGATTATTGGATTTTTAACTTTACTCTACACCGTTTTAATTATCTGGGTTCTGGAACTTTTTACTAACTTCAATATTAAAAAATAAATACTCTTAATAAAATAATGTCTATTTTAACTATTATTCACATCATTATCTCTGTTCTTTTGATTGCATCTATCTTGATGCAGAGCGGAAAAGCGGGAATGGGTTCTGCTTTTGGAGAAGGAGATACATTTCACACTGAAAAAAGAGGTGCTGAAAAATGGCTTTTTAGATCAACTGTGGTCTTAGGCTTTCTTTTTATCGCAGTCGCTCTCCTAAATTTGTTTTCGTAAAGAAAGCAAAATCTACTATTTTAAACTATGAATCGTAATCGTATTTTGTCTCTTTTTTGGCCTGAAAAATGGCCCTCAAAAAAACAGTGGAGTAAGTTTTTTGAAACACTAACTGGAAAAGAAAAATTTCTGTTTTCTTTTTTGATTTTTGTTGCCTTTATTTCTTTGCTTCTCTCCCTTTTTGTTTTTTATAACTCAAATACGAAAGAGGTTCCTGCTTACGGAGGAGTTTATCGTGAAGGAGTAATCGGATTAACCTCTTGGATAAACATAAACCCTGTTTATGAGTCTCAAGGTGAAACAGAAAAGGATATTATAGAGATTATTTTTGATGGATTGATGAGTTACGACAAAGAAAACAATGTCGTTCCTAATCTTATTAAAGATTATCAGATTGAGGAAAATAAAATTTTTCAAATAACTTTAAGAGACGATATATACTGGTCAGATGGAGAAAAAATAACCGCCGACGATGTTGTTTACACAATTGATACTATCGTAAATCCTGATTTTCAAAGTGAATTAATGCAACAGTGGATAGGGGTTGATGTAGAAAAAATATCAGAAAGTGAAGTTCGTTTTATTTTAGAAAGTCCTTCAGCTGTTTTTTTGGAAAACTTAACTGTTAAAATAATCCCTGAACACATATTCAAAGGATACTCTGCACAAGATTTTAGATATTTAAAACAAAACTTTATCCCTGTTAGCTCTGGAGCATACAAGGTGAAAGAGGTAAAAGAAGACAATGAAGGCAGAATAAAATCAGTTGTTTTAGAAAAAAATCCACATTACTTTAAAGAAGAGCCTTTTATTGATGAGATTAATTTTGTTTTTTTTGAAAACAAGAACACGCTATTAGAAGCAAGTAAAAATGGAGAAGTAGATGGTTTTGTAATTTCTGACGGATCTTATTCCTACTTTTTAGATAATGACCTTACATCTAATTATTATGAAATAAATCTTCCTCGTTATTTTTCTGTTATTTTTAATTTAAGAAGAGATAATCTTTTTAAAGAGATTGACATTAGAAAAGCGATTGTTTTCGCTACAAACAAGAACAAAATAGTAAATAGTGTTTTATCGGGAAAAGGAGATGTTATTTCTTCCCCTTTTCTTCCAACCTTTTATAATTTTTCAACTCCTGAAACAGAAACCTCTTTTAATTTAGAAAGAGCAAAAGAGATAATTACAGAAAAAGGTTTTATTGACGGAAAAAGAGAAACTGAAGATGTTTTTGTTTTTTCTGAAGATACAAAAAAAGACTCACAAGGAGAAGATGTAAGAATGCTACAAAGTTGTTTTATAAATCTTCGCTCTGAAGATAGCAATCTTTATCCTGAAGGAGAAGTTACCGGTTTCTTTGATGAGAAAACAGAAGAGACGGTAATATATTTCCAAGAAAAATACTATGAAGAAATTCTTGCTCCTCATAATTTTGATGAAGGAACAGGAATGGTTGCAGAGGGAACTCGAAAAAAACTAAATGAGCTTTGTGCTGATTTTTTTAAAGAAACAACCGATCTTGAAATAGTTTTAACCACTCTTGATAATCCGATGCTAGTAGATACAGCAGAAGCATTAAAAGAACAGTGGGAAGAAGCGGGCTTTTCTGTAATTATTGATTATAAAGACATTAACTCTTTAAGAGAAGATGTTATTAGGAAAAGAGATTTTGATGTTCTTCTTTTTGGAACAATGTTAACCGGAACCCCAAACCCCCTTCCTTTGTGGCACTCAACAAAAGTTGATCATCCTGGTTTAAATCTCTCGGGATATAAAAATAATGAGGTCGATAAACTTTTGGAAAAGATAATTGCAGGAGAAGAAGACAAAGAAAACGAGAAAACCTTGAACAACTTCCTAGAAGAGGTGCAAGAGGTGGTTGTTCAAGAACTTACTTGTATTCCCCTCTACAACCCCCATCTTATCTATTATCTTTCTGAAAAAGTAAAAGATTTTGAAAAAACAAAACTTGTTACTTCGTCTAACAGATTTCAAGATATTGAAAAATGGTATATAAAAACAAAAAGGGTATGGAAGTAAAACCAGACATAAGATATATAAAAGATCTTGAAGATGTTCTTTACGATAAAGCGTGGCTTCAAAAACAAGAAAATTTTGAAGCATACTATATGTATCGTGACATCAAGAGAGAAAAAGAATTAAGGTATGATGTAACCGTTATTCCTTTCAGAATGTTTGGTGAGGAGTTTCCCAAAACAAAAGGACACTACCATCCTAAACAGTACGGAGAAGTTTACACCGTTCTTGAAGGAAGGGCATTTTATCTTCTTCAAAAAAAAGATTTTTCTGATGTTTTTGTTGTAGAAGCAGAGAAAGGAGATTTTGTAATAGTTCCTCCCGAATATGGACACATCACAATAAATCCTGGGAAAAAAGACTTAAAAATGGCAAACTGGGTTAGCCCAGATTTTGAAAGTGAGTATGGCGAAATAGAAAAGAAAAATGGAGCTTCTTACTTTTACACCACCAACGGATGGGTGAAAAACACAAACTACAAAAACATTCCTGATATAAGAATAGAGAAAGGAAGCAAAGAAAAGCCAAAAATTCTATTATAATCAACCCCTCTTTTGCCGGAGTGATGAAACTGGTAAACATGCACGGTTCAGAGCCGTGTGCCTTCTTGGCTTGTGGGTTCAAATCCCACCTCCGGCACAAAATAACATTTGACTTTTGTAATTATAAAAAATCATAATAAAATAATATTCGTAATAAATATGTATAAAGAAAAAACAAGTTTTACTAGAAATTCTGACCAAAAAAAAGACGACTCCGGTAAATTAAGAATAGTTCCTCTTGGTGGACTTGGAGAGGTTGGAAGGAATATGACAATCATTGAGTGGGAAGATAAGGCGATTATAATAGATATCGGGCTTAGTTTTCCTGAGGAGAGAACTCCGGGAGTTGATTATGTAATTCCAAACATCTCCTACTTGGAAAAAAGAAATCTTAAAATTCTTGGAATTCTCATAACTCACGGTCACTATGATCATATCGGAGCAATCCCCTACATAATGGAAAAAATAGGAAACCCTCCTATTTTTGGATCTCCTTTGGCGTTAGGAATAACAAAAAGAAGGCAAGAAGAGTTTCCTTTAAAGCCAAAATTACAACTAAATGAAGTTGAAGATGGATCAAAAGTAGAGCTTCATCCTTTTAGTATTGAATTTTTTCATCAAAATCATAACATTCCTCAAAATCTTGGAATTTGCATAAAGACACCAGTTGGGAATATTGTTCACACTTCAGATTTCAAATTTGATCCAACTCCAACAAACGCTCCCCCAAGCAACTTTAAAAAATTAAATGAAATTGCTTCTCGTGGCGTTCTTTTTCTAATGTCTGATTCAACGGGAGCAGAGCAAGAAGGACACTCCCTTTCAGAAAAAACAATCTCTGAAAATTTGGAGCAGATATTTAAAAAATCTAGCGGAAGAATTATTACTGCCACTTTTGCGTCTCTTATCAATCGTGTTCAAGACATAATCTATTTTGCTGAAAAATATGATCGTAAAGTTGTTATTGAGGGATACGGAATGAAAACAAATATAGAGATATCAAGAAACTTGGGAATTATAAAAGTTAAAAAAGGAACAATTATTCCTTCAGAAAAAGCATCGTTATACCAAGATCATCAACTTGCTCTTATTATTACCGGTGCTCAAGGAGAAGACGAAGCCGCATTAATGCGTATTTTAAGCGGACAACACCGATTCTTTAAACTAAAAAAAGGAGACTCTGTTGTTCTTTCCTCGTCAGTTATTCCTGGAAATGAACGATCTGTTCAAAATGTAAAAGATAATATAATGCGCCAAGGAGCAAGTATTTTTCATTATCAGATGATGGATATTCACGCTGGTGGACACGCTCAAGAAGAAGAACTAGTAGAAATGCTAAGAATAATGAAACCAAAGTTTTTTATGCCGATTCACGGACAGTATTCTATGATGGCAAACCACGCCAAAATCGCAAGAAGAGAAGGAATTCCAAGAAATCATATTGCTTTAACTGACAACGGTCACATAATAAAAGTAGATCAAGAAACAATGACATTGAGCAAGAAGCCAGTTATGGTTCGGCCAGTTATGGTTGAGGGTTCTGGAGTTGGAAATATTGGCGGAGTTGTTCTCCGTGACAGGATTGAACTTTCAGAGTCAGGAATATTTGTTGTTATTACTGCAATAGACAAAAAAACAAGAAAAGTTAAAAACTCTCCTGATATTATTTCCCGAGGATTTGTTTACTTACGAGAATCACAGGTTCTTCTAACTGAGGCACGAAAGAAAATAAGAGAAGTTATTTTTGAATCAGTAAAAACAAAAAAAGATATAAAAGCTGTAAAAAAAGAAATAAAAACAAAGATAGAACGCCTGTTATACAAAAAAACAGGCAAAAAACCTCTCGTTTTGCCAGTTATAATAGAAGTTGATTAATAATACCAATCACTTCTTCTTTCTTTTGTTTGAGAAGTTCTTCCGTTTCGGCTTCAATTACAAGCCGAACAAGATTTTCGGTGTTTGATTTTCTTAAGTTAAACCACCAGTCATTAAATTCAAGATAAACTCCGTCAATCTCTATTCTCCTCCCTTCTGGAAAACTGTCTTCAACTTTCTTTAAAACTTCGTCTTTGTTTTTAACTTCTATATTGATTGCTGGTGTTCGGTGGTAGTTCTTGAATGGTTTTATCAGTTCTGAAAGTTTTTCACTTTTCAAAGAAAGAAGATTTAATACCTTAACAGCGGCAAACAGACCATCATCAATATAAAAATTATCTTTGTGCATTATGTGCCCTGATAGTTCGGCCCCTAAAAGACCTCCTTCATTTATTAGTTTTTCTTTATAAAAAGGATTACCAACTCTCATCATTGTTACTTTTCCTCCTTGCTTCTCTACTTCTCTAAAAGTTGATTTTGAGAAGCAAAGATCAAGATATACTTTTTTTTCTTCACTTTCTGAGATTTCTTCTTTAATTAAAAAAGAAATTAAAGCATCAGTTGGGATTATCTCTCCTTCGTTATCAAAAACTAAAACTCTATCTCCGTCTCCATCAAAAAAAACACCAGCAGAAGCATTTTCTTTCCTGATTGTTTTTATTAACTCGGAAGCGTTTTCTATTTTTGGCTCAGGGTTGTGATTGGGAAAACAACCATCTACTTTTTGATATAAATCAATGGTATTAATTTTTAGCTTTTCAAAAACAGAAAGACCGGTGAGCGAAGAAACACTATTCCCGTAGTCAACTACAATCTTAATGTCTTTAATGTCTTTTCCAAAAGAAACTATGTGAGAAGTATATCTCTCTAAAACTTCTTTGCTAACATCTCTCTCTTCTTTATTTTCTAATTTATTTAAATCAACTTCTTCAGCTGTTTTTTTTATTTCCTGTAGGCCATCTCCATAAATCTCAACTGCCTCTTTTTTCATTAACTTTATCCCGTTAAATTGTGGCGGATTATGTGAAGCTGTTATCACTGCTCCTCCTGAACAATTATAATTACGAATAGCAAAATTGAGCATCGGAGTAGTAGAGAGTCCAACGCTTAAAACAGCTCCTCCACCATCAGTAACTCCTTTTTTGAAAGAGTTGAAAAGTGATTCAGAAGAGTTTCTGCCATCTCTTCCAACTGCTATTTCTGGATTATTGTTATCTAAAAAACGAACAAAAGCACGCCCTGTTCTATATGCAAGGTCTTCATCAACCTCATCAGGATAAACACCTCTTATGTCATACTCTTTAAACGCTTTCGGATTTATCATATAAAAACATTATAAACTGTTACACCATAAAACGCAAAACAACGCTCCCATTGCGGGTCTTGATTATTTTTGGTAGGAATGTTATACTTGCTTTTAGGAGCATAGGATACAAACTAAACAATCTTTAGAAGCTGATAAATGAGTTGATTTCAAGGAACGACGACGAAAGGTAGCGTCTAGCTACATTGAGGAGGAGTGACGCAGAAATCAGCCATTTATCAGCTTCCCGTAGGGCGGATCAATTTTATCCATATTCTG
>JAIPIL010000011.1 GCA_021734685.1 Minisyncoccota bacterium
TTTAGTCTGGAAAGAGAGCACAGAAACAAGGAGAAAAATTATAGCCTTTGCTTTTTTTGGAGCACAATTAGTTCTTAATCTTACATGGTCAATCTTCTTCTTTGGAATGAAAAATCCAGAATTAGCACTGATGAACATTGTATTACTAATCATTGCACTTGTTGCAACAATGATCTCCTTCTACAAGATAAGTAAAAAAACCCTGTACCTCTTACTGCCTTATCTTCTTTGGATTAGCTTTGCCTCTTACTTAAATTATCAAATAATTGTTTTAAATTAAAATCAAGAAACAATAGATGATTCTTGTAATAGAATTATTAACTAATTATTAAGATTATGAAAAAAACAATTGAAAATTTAACAAAAGCGTTTATTGGAGAGAGCCAGGCAAGAAATCGTTACAGTTTTTATGCAAAAACTGCAAAAAAAGAAGGATATGAAAACATAGCAGAAGTTTTCAACTTAACTGCTGAGCAAGAAAAACAACACGCAAAGTGGCTTCTTAAAATGATAAACGACATTAAAGAAGATGATACTAATGAAATTAGCGTTGAAGCAGAAGCATCTTTTGTTTTCGGAAACACTGTTGAAAATTTAAAAGCAGCAATTAACGGAGAAAATTATGAACATACTGAGATGTATCCAGATTTTGCAAAAGTTGCAAGAGAAGAAGGACTTGAGAGTGTAGCAGGCAGGCTAGAAGCAATCGCAAAAGCAGAAGAGCATCACCAAGAAAGATACGAAAAGCTACTAAAAGAAGTTGAAGATGGAACAATGTTCAAGAAACAAGAAAAAATATGGTGGGTTTGCAGAGAGTGCGGATATCACTTGATAGATGAAAACGCCCCAGAAGTTTGCCCTTCTTGCAGTCACCCCCAAGCATACTTCGAAAAAAAATGTGAACAATACTAACCTTAAAAGCATCGCGGACTCCGCCCCCGCGATGCTTTTTTATTTTTTTGTATGAGAATAGGTGCACATATATCTTCTGCGGGGGGATTGTCAAAAATACCCTGTAGAGCAAAAGAGATTGGAGCAGAATGTATTCAGATTTTTGCGGGAAGCCCGCGAAGGTATGATATTTTTTTCCCAAAACAAGAAGAAGTAGAGAAGTATAGAGAAGAGATTCAGAAAAACGGAACTGATCCAGTCTATATCCATGCAAGCTATCTTCTTAATCTTGCATCGGAAGATAGTGCTATTCTTGAGAAGTCGCTGGAAAATTTAAAAAAAACAATGCAGTTCTCTTTCTTGATTAAAGCAGATGGAGTTGTTTATCATCCCGGATCACCAAAGGGAAAAAATAAAGAAGAGGCGATTGAAAGAGAGATTGTGAACATAATTAAAGTTTTAAAGGAAACCCCAGAAGAAACCTTTCTTGTTATTGAGAACACAGCGGGAAAGAAAAAAATTGGAACTAATCCTGATGAGATCGGATATATTTTTAAAAAAGTAAACTCCCCAAGATTGAAAGTTTGCGTTGATACTGCTCACTCTTTTGAATCGGGGAACATAAAAGATTTTAATAAAAAAAACTTAGAAGAGTGGATTTCTTGGTGGGATAATAAGGTGGGAGTAGATAACATTGCTCTTTTTCACATAAACGACTCTTTAACTGATTTTGAATCTCAACACGATCGGCACGGAAACATAGGAGAAGGATTTATCGGTGAAAAAGGATTTCAAGAGATGGCTACTTTTAAAGAGATTAAAAACATACCGTGGATTTTAGAAGTTCCAGGATTTGATGGAAAAGGACCTGACAAAGAAAATGTAGATATTTTAAAGAAAATTCGCAATTTTAATAAAAAGATGTTATAATATAAAAAATAAAGGAAGGGGAGTTCTTTTTTTAACAAAAACAGAGAGGAGTTAAGATGTTTGAGCCAAGAAAAGAAGTGATTTGTAATGGTATGTGGACCCCATCAATGACAATTAAGTATTCTGCCAAGGTGGCGATGGGAGTTATTACAAGACAGATGGACGGCTTCGGTGATGAGATTGATCAGGCGAGGACCTTTTTAGAGATGTTCGCTCCCAGCTCTTACCCTTATCCACAGATGACAAAACTGGAACACGGTGATCGGATTGCTGTCGTTGATAATCAATACTTGGAGCAAATCAATATGAGTGGCTATCAGATTATCGCCGACGGGATAATGACAGATATCCAGGGGATACCTCTGATGATTAAGAGCGCTGACTGCGCTCCGGTTTTCATTTATGACCCCATCAAGCATGCAGTTGGCCTTTTCCACTGCGGATGGAGAGGAACGGCAAAGAAACTGGCAGCAAAGGGTGTCAAAAAAATGGAGCTTTTTTATAACTCCAAACCAAGAGACCTTGTCGCCGTAATCGGCCCTCATATTGGAGCCATGAACAATGATTACGAAGTTGGGGAAGATGTCCTTGAGGCTTTTTCAGAAAGTTACGAGGATATTGCCCCCTTCTTCTGTGAAAACAGAAGGAATAAAGGGCATTATTTTTTAAATCTCGCCGGCGCCATTATTACATCATTGCTGGAAGTGGGAGTGATGGAGTACAACATCCAGCAGTCCTTCATTTCAACAACAACCCCGACAGGGAGAGGGCTTTTTTACTCCCACCGGGGAGATGGAGAAGCTAGGAAAGGACGAACATCGCCAATGGTGGCGGTGTTAAAGTAGTTTAAACATAAACCCAAAAAGGGGTCGGATCTTCCGACCCTTCTTTTTTTAAGAGCACTTTTGTGTTATATTACTTGTATGGAAAAAGTAATTTTAATTATAAGAGATGGGTGGGGGTATCGGGATAGTGATGATTTTAATGCTATCTCAAAAGCAGATACTCCTGTTGATGATAAGTTAATGAAAGAGTACCCGTGGACACTTCTTAAGGCGTCAGGGAGAGCGGTTGGACTTCCTGATGGTTATCAAGGAAACTCTGAAGTTGGGCACTTAACGATTGGTTCAGGGCAGATAATAGAGCAGAGTTTAGTAAGAGTAAACAAATCCATAGAAGATGGTTCTTTCTTTAAAAAAGAAGAGCTTCTTGGTGCTATAGAAAACTGTAAAGAAAATAACTCTTCTCTTCATATTGCTGGTCTTTTACAAAAAGAAGGAGTTCACTCTCACATCAATCATCTTTTTGCCTTGCTTGAGTTGTGTAAAAAAGAAAACTTTAAAGATGTCTATGTTCATATTATCACTGACGGAAGAGACGCCCCAGTTAATATGGGAAAAAATTACATTAAGGAACTACTTGAAAAAATGAACAGTTTAGAAGTGGGAAAAGTAGCAACGATTTCAGGAAGATATTATGCGATGGACCGAGACAAAAGATGGGAGAGAACAAGAAAGGCATATGAAACAGTAATTCAAGGATTTTCAGAAGAAAAATTTGATAGCGTTCTTGAAAAAGTTGAAGAGTTGTATAATCGGGGAGAAACAGATGAGTTTATAAAACCGCTAACTTCTAAAGATTACAGTGGGGTTAAAGATGGTGATTCTTTTATTTTTTACAATATAAGAACTGATCGACCAAGGCAATTAACGCAGGCATTAGTAGAAGAAGACTTTAAAGAGTGGGAAAGAGAAATCATTGATGTCTTTTTTGTTGCGATGACTGAGTATTATACTCCGATGAACGGGAGAGTTGTTTTTAAAGAAAAAAAGATTGATGACATTTTGGGAGAAGTTTTAAGTTTAAACAAAGTAAGGCAGTTAAGAGTAAGTGAAACGGAAAAATATCCTCATGTGACTTTCTTTTTTAATGGACAGCGAGAAGAACCTTTTAAAGGTGAAGACAGAATAATAATCCCGTCACCAAAAGTTGCAACTTATGATCAAAAACCAGAAATGAGTGTTGTGGAAGTTGCCTTAGAAACAAAAAAACAGATTGAACGCAATAAGTATCAGTTTATACTAATAAACCTTGTTAACGCTGATATGGTGGGGCATACAGGAGAAGAAGAAGCAATCATAAAAGCAGTTGAAGCGATTGACAAAGCAGTTGGAGAGATTATTGAAGTGGGGAAAGAGAATAATTACACAATTCTTGTTTTTGCTGATCATGGGAATGCTGAAGATCAGCGAGAGGAAGTCAGAACAAGTCACACCACTAATCCGGTTCCTTTAATTCTTGTATCAGATAAGATGAAAAATGTTTCTTTAAAAAAGGGAGAACTGAAAGATATTGCCCCGATGACACTTGCTTTAATGGGATTAAAAAAACCAGAAAAAATGACTGGAGAAATTTTGTGGGTTGATAAAAAACCTTTTTTGTAATAAATTTAAAACATTACTAATTTAATTAATTAATATTATGGAAGATAAAAATATCCGTGTCTTTAGTACACCTACTTGTGTTTACTGTATCGTTCTTAAAAAATGGTTAGACGAAAAAGGAGTTAGTTATGATGAAGTTGATGTTTCTCAAGATGAAGAAGCACAGAAAGAGATGGTTCAGAAAACAGGACAGATGGGAGTTCCAGTAATTATGATAGATGAAGAAGTTGTTGTTGGTTTTGATAAAGAAAGAATTGCTAAAATATTAAATATTCAAGATTAATATGAAAAAGAAAGTAGCAGTTAATGGGTTTGGAAGGATAGGAAGAGCTGCTTTTAAAGAGTTAATTAGAAAATATAGCGAAGAGATAGAAGTTGTTGCGATAAATGATCTTTCTGACCCAGAAAGTATTGTTCATCTTTTGAAGTATGACTCTGTTTATGGAAGATACGACAAAGAGGTTTTTCTTTCTGGAGAATCACTGATTATTAAAGATGACGAAAAAGAAGTGAAAGTTAACTTGTATTCCGAAAAAGATCCATTGAAACTTCCTTGGCGAGATTTAGAAGTGGATGTTGTTTTGGAGTGCACCGGAGTTTTCCGTGATTTTCAAGGAGCAAATATGCACACAGAAGCAGGAGCAAAAAGAGTTGTCATTTCTGCTCCATCAAAAGAGCCAGAAAAGATAGCAAGTTTTGTTCTTGGTGTAAATGAAGAAAAATATGATCCTGAAAAAGACTTTGTAATGGATATGGGGTCTTGCACAACAAACTGCTTGTCTCCGGTTTTGAAAATATTAAATGACAACTATACTGTTTCGTCGGGAATGATGACCACTATTCACAGTTACACGATGGGACAAAATCTTTTAGATGGTTCACATAAAGATTTAAGAAGAGCAAGAGCAGCTGCTTTAAATATTGTTCCTACTACTACTGGTGCAGCAAAGGCAGTGGGAAGAGTAATTCCAGAAGTTGAAGGAAAAATAAGTGGAATGGCAGTAAGAGTTCCTTCGCCAACAGTTTCAGCAGTTGACCTAGTAGTTGTGGTTGATAAAAAAACAACAAAGGAAGAAGTTAACAACACTCTTCAAGAAAAATCAAGACAAGAAAACTTGAGATCAGTTTTAAAAGTGGAAAAAGATCCTCTGGTTTCAACTGATTTTGTTGGTAGTAGTTACTCGTCAGTGGTTGATGCTGATTTAACTGATGTTAGAGAAAATATGATTAAAGTTTTTGCCTGGTATGACAACGAGTGGGGATACGCTACTCGTCTTGCTGATTTTGCAGTATATATAAGTAGAAAATAGTATGATCTTAGGATATCAAGAACAAAAAGAGATTTTAGCGAAGTATAATCTAAAAACTCCGCAATCTTTTTTTATAGAGGACAAAGAACAAGTTTCTTTAGCCGTGGAGAAGATAGGGTTTCCTCTGGTTATGAAGATCTCTTCAAGAAACCACCTTCACCGAACAGAGGTTGGTGGTGTTTTCAAAGACATAAAAAACAAAGAAGAAGCAGAAGATGCTTTTACTACTTTAAATAAAATAACCGACATAGATGGAGTTGTTGCAGAAGAACAGATTAATGGAGCAGAGTTTATCGTTGGTGTTAAAAATGACCACTCTTTTGGAAAAGTTTTAATGTTTGGAAGCGGGGGAGTTATGGTTGAGGTTTTTAACGATCTTTCTTTCCGAGTTTTACCAATAAAAAGTGAAGACGCACTTGAGATGATAAACGAGATTAAAGGAAGAAAGTTTTTAGAAGGATTTCGGGGAGGTGAAGAGGTGGATAAAAAAATAATAACTGATTTTTTGGTTAGTGTTTCCTTGTTGGCAGAAGAAGAAAAATTTAAGGAGGCTGATTTTAATCCAGTTATTGTAAACAGTGAAGGAGCTTTTATTTGTGATGTAAAGATTATTGTATGATTAGAGATAACATTTTTAACCCTAAAACAGTTGCTGTTATCGGTGCTACGGACCGAGAAGGATCTGTTGGAAGAGGTGTTGTTGAGAACTTGAAAACAACAACAGAAAGAAAAGTTTATTTTGTAAACATATTTGAAGAACAGGTTTTTGAAGAAAAAACATACAAAAATATCAATGACATTAATGATAATATAGATTTAGCAGTAATAATTGTCCCGAAGACAGTTGTTTCTCAAGTAGTTGATGATTGTGTAAAAAAAGAAGTCGGGGGAGTTTTAATAATTTCTAGTGGCTTTGCAGAAACCGGAAAAGAAGGAGAAGAAGAGCAGAGAAAAATTAGTGAAAAGTTGAAAGAAGCAGGAATCCCTTTAATCGGCCCAAACTGTTTAGGAATATTAAGACCTCCGTTTGACTTTAACGCATCTTTTGCCCCAGGAAGTCCAAAAAGTGGAGAGATCGCATTTATCTCTCAATCAGGAGGGCTTATTGATGCAGTGATTAGTGACTCAGAAGAAAAAAACTATGGCTTTTCGCTGATTATTTCAGTTGGAAATTCAGCTGGGTTAAGGATAGAAGATTATATAAAAATTGCTGACAGTGATGAAGAGACAAAAGTTATTACTCTTTATGTAGAAGGAGTTACTGATGGAAGATCTTTTATGAAAACTATTCAAGAAACAAAAAAGCCAGTTGTGATTTTGAAAGCAGGAAAAATGGATCAATCAAAAAAAGCAGTTATGTCACACACTGGGATGTTGGCAGGTGAGTATCGGATATTTTCTTCAGCAGTTAAACAAGCAAAAGCAGTTGAAGTTGAATCTTTAGAAGAGATGTTTGATGTTGCAAAGGCACTTTCTTGGCAAAAAAAAGCTGAAGGAGGGGGAGTGGGAATTGTTACTAACGGAGGAGGAGCAGGAATCTTGTTAGCTGACCTGATATACAAAGAAGGACTAGAGCTCCCTCAAAGTATAAAAAATCCACTTGACATTATTGGAGATGCCTCGCCGGAAGATTATGAAAAAGGTTGTTCAGAGATGATTAAACAAGAAGATGTTTCTCTGATGGTTGTTATTCAAACTCCTCAGATTGTGACCAAGCCTCTTGAAAATGCAAATAGAATAAAAACTATATCTGAAAAATACAAAAAACCAGTAGTTGTTATTTTTATGGGTCTTGGAGGAGAAAGCAAAGAAGCAGTTAGATATTTAGAAGAAAACAAAATACCAAATTATACAGATCCTAAAAGAGCACTAAAGCCAATATTAGCAATTATAAATAAAATATAAAATATGAGTAAAGTTATTGTTATCGGACATAAGGTTCCAGACACTGATTCAGTTGTCTCGGCAGTTATTTTTTCAAAAATTAAAAAAGAAGAAGGAGTTTCTTTTGTTCCAGCAGTTGCTGGAGATCTTAATCGTGAGACAGGGCTTGTTCTTTCTCTTTTTAACACTGAAACTCCTTTAAAAATTGAAGAGAAGAGTGGTGATGAAAAATTCTTTTTAGTTGATCACAATGATCTTAGTCAGAGCGTTGCTGAAAGAGAAGATGTTGTTGGAGTTTTGGATCATCACCAGTTGTCAGGAATGAAAACAGACTGTGTTTTATACTTTCGTGTTGAGCCGTTAGGAAGTACTTGTTCTTTGTTGTATGAGATAATCAGAGACAAAAAAATAGAATTAAGCAAAGAGGACGCAGGACTTTTGGTTGCAGGAATAATATCAGACACACTAAACTTAAACTCCTCAACAACAACTGAGAAAGATGTTTTATACTTGAAAGAACTTTCTGAAAAAGCTGAGGTAAATTGTGACGATTTAGCCGAAAAAATGTTTACCGCAAAGTCTGATTTTTCAGGAAGAGGCACTGAAGAGATAGTTTGTGGAGATATGAAAGAGTATGACTTTAACGGAAAGAAAGTAGGAATTGGGGTTTCGGAAGTAACTTCTTTAGATTATTTTCTAAAAAACGATGATACTGTTTCAGAAACAGTAAAGAGCATAAAAGAAGAAAAAAACCTTGATGCTTTCTTTTTTGGGGCAGTTGATATTATTAAACAAAATACTAATTTTTACTTTGCCGGAGAAGAAGAGAAGGAGATAATTAGGGATTTATTTAGTGGCAAAGAACAAGGAAATTATTTTGTTCTTGAAGGGGTCTCTTCAAGAAAAAAAGAGATAGCACCGGTTATCTCAGAGCATTATCAAAAATAGTTATGTGTATTACTATTCCACGCAAAGTTACTACTACCAATCCAGAGATAAAAGTTTTAATTAACGGCAAGGAAAAGGAGGTTGATTTTTCTCTTGTTGAAGTGAAAGAAGGAGACTTTGTTATCCTTCAAAATAATGTTATACTTAGCACAGTACCTCAAGATGAAGCTGATTATTTGTTGAAACTGTTGAAACCTGTAAAAGGAGGAAAAAAATGAAAGATGTAAACGAAGGAGTGAAAACAGCAGCAATGTTCTCGCTTGGTTGTGGTAACCTTTCTGAAAACGAGGCAAGAAACAAGATTATTTTGGATTTTTTGCAACAGAAAGAGCCATCATCAACAAGAGAGAGACAGGCAAGAGAAGTAATGGAGAGCCTTTCAACACTCTTTCCGTATCTTTCGCTTATCGGAAAATATGCAAAGCTTGATCCTTTTCACAAGGATGTCGTGGAGGCATATTTTATGGGGAACGATCTTATAGAAAAAGTTCCTTATAGAGAGTTGTTAAGACTGGTTAGCGAACTTGTTGGAACAAAGAGTCCGCTAGTTCTTTCCAAAAAATTCAAAGCAACGCACAACTTTTATGTGTTTTGTATTTCTCCTTATGTAAAGAGCAGAAGAGAGGGAGTTTTGGTTTTTATGGATCTCTGTTCTGTTTCTTTGGGAGTAGTGAGAGAAATCTCACCGAGCAAAATGGTTCCCATTGCACTTGTTGAACGAAAGACAGTAAAAGGAGAGATCGTTACTGAGAAGATGATCTATGACAAAACAACCGCTGGAGAAGTGACGGTTGGATCCCAGGTTGCTACCCACTGGAGGAGGGTGGTAAAAAAAATAAATAAAGATGAGGCGAAGAATCTTGAGTATTATAACGGGCAGGCGATGAACTGCCTGTAAACCACAAAGTGGGAAGAATAAGATTCTTCCCACTACTAATATCTGCTTATGTCTAAAAAAATAAAAATAGGAATGATATCGCTTACTTCTTGTGAAGGTTGTAGAATTGCTATTCTGAAATTGGGGAAAAGAATTCTTGATCTAAGCGATAAAATTGATTTTTCAGAGTGTAGTTATTTAGAAGACACTCCGTGGCCTGATAATTTTGATATTGTTTTTATTGAAGGAACTCCGATAACTAAAAGAGAGTTAGGAGTGTTGAAAGAAGCAAGAAGAAGATCAAAAAAACTAATTGCTCTTGGAAACTGTGCCGCACTAGGTGGGGTTCAAGAGATAAAGAACTATCATAATAAAGAGGAAGTTTTAAGAAAAACATATAAATATTATAACAGCATTGAAAACCCTGAGATTAAAGGAATAAAAGAGTTTGTTGATGTTGACTTTACTATCCCAGGATGCCCGATAAACTCTGAAGAGTTTCTTGAAGTGGTAACTAAAATTCTTAACGGAGAAGATCCAAAAATATTACAAGTTCCAGTTTGCAAAGATTGTCCTCGCGCTGGTAGTGAGAGATGCTTTTTAAATCAAAACAAGATATGTTTTGGTCCTTGGACACTGGGTGGTTGCGGATCTCCTTGTCCGGGGAATGCTTTACCATGCCTTGCTTGTCGTGGATTCAGAGAAGGAGTTAATGTGGATATGATGGAAAAAACATTGGAAAAATTTGCTACAAAAGAAGAGATAGAAAACCGATTAGAAGTTTTCGGACTTCTTGATGAGTACAAAAAGTTAAAAAATAAAAAATAAAATATGAAGATAAACATTGATCAAGTAGCAAAAATTGAAGGACACCTTGGCTTTATGGGACATATCTTAGAAGGAGATGTTGCAAAAGCAAGAGTTGAAGTTCACGAAGGGGCAAGGTTAATAGAAGGAATTCTTGTCGGAAGAAGATATGACGACGCTCCACTAATAACTTCAAGGATTTGCGGAGTTTGTCCGATTGTTCACAACATCTGCTCTCTTAAATCAATGGAAGATGCTTTAGGTGTTGAAGTTTCAGAGGGAGTTAAGATTTTAAGAAAGATTCTTTTAATGAGCCAGATGTTGCAAAGCCACTCTTTGCACCTTTTCTTTTTGGTTTTACCTGATTACTTCAAAGAAGATGAAACGATAAAGCTGACAAAAGAAATGGAAAAGGAAACAGAACAAGCACTTAGAATAAGAGCATTTTCCGATAAAGTTGCAGAGGTTATCGGAGGAAGAGCAATTCATCTGACAAACACAAAGATTGGCGGTTTTGGAAGATTTCCAGACCGAAAAGAACTTCAAGAACTACAAGAAGAAAGTAGGGAGCTTCTTTTGGAAGCAGTTACTCTGGCTGAAGTATTTAAAGACCTTTCTTATCCTGATTTTTCAAGAAAAACGGAGTTTATATCAATTACAAACAGTGAAGAGTATGATTTTTATGAAGGAAAAATTAATGCTTCTGACGAAGAACCGATAGATGTTAATATGTTTTTACCGAGAATAAAAGAGATGGAGTCACCATTTGATGTTGTTAAGAGGGGACAGTATAAAGGAGATAGTTATATGGTTGGTTCGTTGGCAAGAATTAATAATAATAAAAACGATCTGAAAGGAGAGGCAAAAAAACTTGCAGAAGCGTTTTTTAAAGAAGACATTAGTTATAACACTTTTCACAACATATATGCTCAGATGATAGAAGTGATTTATTGTATTGAAAGTATAGACAACCTCATAGAAAAGTTTATAAAAGGAGGATATCTTGAAGAAGATATTATTGCGAAAGATGATTTTACACCAAAAGAAGACTGTTGGGGGGTGGGAGCAGTGGAAGCGCCAAGAGGAACCTTGTTTCACATATATAATGTGGGAAGTGATGGAAATATAAAGAAGGGCGATGTAATAAGTCCTACTGCACAGTTCTTACAAAATCTTGAAAATGACTTAAAGGTGTTTTTGCCAGATTTGAAAAATATGGATAAAGAGGAAAGAGAAAGAAAGATAAAGATGATGGTAAGAGCTTACGATCCTTGTATCAGTTGTGCCACTCACTAAAGGGTTTTACCCTTATATTATGCACGATCTTCATTTAGCCGATAAAATCTTAAAAGCAACCCTTGAGGTTGCTGAAAAAAACAATTTACAGAAAGTTGATGTAGTTGAGATTGATCTAGGAGACCTAGTAGAACACGGAGAGAGGGTCTTGCCTGAAAACTTAACAGTAAATTTTCAACTTCTTGCAAAAGGAAGTATTGCTGAGAAAGCAAAATTAAAAGTTAACTCCATAAAAGGGGACTCTTGGAAGTTGAAATCAATAGAGGGTTAATCTTCCTTTTTAGTCGTTTTATAGTTGCAGATTGAGCAGACAAAAGAAGCCTTGAAAACATCTCTTCCAAGAGAGAGATTTCTAAGAAGATGTAAAGATAATCTCTCTTTGCAAAATGGACACTCTGTCTCTTTGTATCCTAAATCATTTGCCAGGCTAAGAGCATCATCTTCGTCTTTTGAAACATTTATTATGTACACTTTTTGTTCTCCAAGGTGTGTTTTTATTTTAACAACAGTTTCTTCTACTGTTTCTAAATATCCAGAAATAAAATCTTTTGCTTCAAGCTCCATCGCTTTTTCCTGATGTTCAACAGAACCAGTTTGCGAGTAAACGACAACGGGAAATCTTTTTAAACTTCCTTCTTCTTTAAGGGTTTTAATTATCTCAAAAGCGTTAAGATCATAAAGGTTTGCATCAGCGATAATAAGGTCAGGAGGATCATTAATAGTGTCACTTAAAACTTCTTTACCACTATCAACAACTTTAACCTTGAAATCTTCTTTTTCTAATGCTTTTTTAAGCTCCTCTGATGCAACATCAAGAGGAAAAGCAATTATTATTTTTTTCATATTTAATTTCATTAAAGACTATATCCCTGATATTAACCCCATTCCCCAATTATTGCAAGAAAAGCGGTGGACGCCCCGACCCCGCACCGCTTTGAGGATTGGATTTGAGGAGATAAAAGTTTTTTTGTTGAAATATAGTGTTTGTTGTGATAGAATATGAGAGTTGAAAACTGAGATGGGTCGGTACCAAAGCGGTCAACTGGAGCAGACTGTAAATCTGCTGGCTCTGCCTTCGCAGGTTCGAATCCTGCTCGGCCCACCACTTCGCCGAGATAGCTCAGTGGTAGAGCATTCCCATGGTAAGGGAAAGGCCCCGGGTTCAAGTCCCGGTCTCGGCTCCGCGTTTAGAAAGTAATAATAAAAAAATATGGCTACAAAAACGAAAAGACCTTTTCTGAGAATGGAGTGTGAAGTTTGCAAAAGTTCAAATTATCACATCCAAGTTACTAAAGGAAAAACAATAGAAAAAAGACCTGACTTGAAAAAGTTCTGCCGAAAATGCAGACAACACACAGTCCACAAGATGAAGTTGAAATAAAATTTTCATTCTTATTATTTTCCGCTTAAAAAAGCGGGGGATAGGGGTGTAGCTCCAATTGGCTAGAGCGGAGGTCTCCAAAACCTTAGGCTGCAGGTTCGAATCCTGCCACCCCTGCCCACAAAAAAAATGACAAAGGTTGCACCTTTGTCACTTTGTCAAATGAATTATTAAGAGCATATAATAATATGGAAAACAAAACTCAAGTATTTATTATACACGGTGGAATGACCTTCAAGAGCAAGAAGGATTATTTACATTTTTTAAGAACAAAAGAAGTTTCTATTGATAAAAAAATAAAGTGGAGTGATGAATTTTTAGAAAAAAATCTTGGGAAAAATTTTGAGATTATTAAGCCCCGTATGCCCTTGGCAGACAATGCAAAATATGAAGAGTGGAAGATCCACTTTGAAAGATTCTTTCCACTACTGAATGATAATATTATTTTAGTTGGCTCTTCGTTGGGAGGAACCTTTCTTGCAAAGTATTTATCTGAAAACAAGTTTCCTAAAAAAATACTTTCCATTTATTTAATTTGCCCCCCTTATGACAACACTTTACCGGGTGAAGATCTAGTTGGTGGATTTAAATTAAAATCAGACTTATCTCTGCTTGAGAAAAATTCCAAGAACCTATATCTAATGTTTTCAAAAGATGACGATGTTGTTTCTCTTGCTCACATTGAAAAGTTTAAGAAAAAACTAAAGAATGCAAGTTTTATAATTTACGAAAGTAAAAATGGACACTTTAAAATACCTGAATTCCCAGAGATAGTAAAAATGATTAAATCAGATGTCAAAAAAATGTCATAGGTGTCACCTTGGACATTAAATTAGAGGTATGTTAACACCTAACTCTTTTAATAGAAATTCGTAAGAGATGACTATAAAAATTATCAAGAAAACAAAAATGATAATTTTGTGTTTTATTAAAAAGTTTG
>JAIPIL010000012.1 GCA_021734685.1 Minisyncoccota bacterium
GTTGTTGCAATATTTTTAAAAAACAGATATTATGAAGATAGTATAAATCTGCTATTTTATATGATAAATATTCCATTTTTTTCTAAGTCGTCTGACGAGTATTTAGGAATAGATATTGGAACATCTTCTATAAAAGCAGTTGAAATCTCAGGAGGGAAAGAACCAGAGTTGCTAAACTACGGAGAAGTGCTCATAAACAACTTCATCAAGAAAACACTTGATAAAAAGATAGAAAAAGCAAAGAAAGAAAGCTTTTCTTATGAAGATGAAGACATTGCAAAGGCACTAAACTACTTGCTTGAAAATTCAGGAATAAAAACGAGAAGAGTGTATTTTGCTCTCCCGGATTTTGCGAGCTTTTTTACTTCATTTAATCTTCCGCCAATGGAAGAAGATGAAATTGATTCTGCCGTTCAATTTCACGCTCGTCAGTATATTCCACTTCCTGTTTCGGAAGTTTCTTTGGATTGGTTTTTGGATGATAAAATTGAAAAAGGAAAAGAAATAAAAGTTAATCTTATTGCTATTCCAAATGAAGTTGTTAATCAGTATCAGAAAATTGCTGAGATGAGCAAGGTTGAGATAGTTTCTTTAGAAGGAGAGATGATTCCTATTGTGAGAGCGTTCGCTCGCGATAGAGAAGATGTTGTTGCTATTCTTGATATGGGAGAGCAGACAATGCTTCTAACTATCGCCGAAAAAGGGATTTTAAAAGCAACTCACAGTTTAGAATTTTCCGCCAGCTTGATAGTTAATCAGCTTGCAAGTTTTGCAGATGTAAAATACAATGAAGCAAAGAAGATAATTGCAGAATATGGATTAAAAGAGAAGTCAATTGAAAAGGTTTTATCCATTCGTTTACAAGCTATTTTTAATGAAGTAGCAAGAGCGATCAACTCTTTTGAAAGAAACGAAGACAAAACTGTCAGCGAAGTTATAATAACGGGTGGCTTTTCTTCAATACCAGGAATGAGTGAACACATTAAAAAAGCAATCAAGAGAGATGTTTCAGTAAAAAATTGTTTTCAGGGAGTAAAATATCCGGAAGCGTTAGAGAAGGATATTATAAATATAAGTCAGTCTTATAGTGTTGCTTTTGGAACAGCATTAGGAGGTGCAAAAGGAGATAAGAAATAAAAAAATTATTTTTATCTATGGCGATCCAAGTAGGTGAAAAAACAAAAAAGAAAAAGAAAACTAATTTGCCTGAAAATTTAGACCTGTTTCTTCCTGTCTCAGCGGTTCTCTTTGCTATTATGGTTGTTTTTTACGGAACTTTATTTTTTCTCAGCAACAAAGCTGAGGAAGCAAAAGTTGTTCTTGAAAATAACATAGAACAGAAAGAAAAAGAGATCCCAAAAGAAATTGAAGAAGAAGCAAAAGAATACAGCAATGTTATTGAAGATTTTAAACTACTATTAGAAAGTCATCACCGCGCATCATCTTTCTTTCCTCCTTTAGAAAAAATGATGCATCCAAGAGTAATGATATCAAGTATTGATATGGATTTTGGAACAAATGAAGCAAAGATGACCGGAAAAGGAGCAGGATTTGTTGCGGTTGGACAACAGTTTTATGTTTTAAAAACAAGAAGTTTTATAACAAGCGTTTCCTTGGATAGGATGAGCAAAGGAAGTAAAGAGGGAGAAAGTTATGTTGATTTTTCTTTCACAGTAGTTTTTGACGAAACATTATTTGAATTTTAATTTTATAAAAAAATGGGAAAAATAATCGCCATAGCACTGTTTTTTTGCGGATTCTTCTTTGGAGGAATACTTGTTGTTCACCCTGCCTTTCAGGAGTATCAACTACAAAGAGAAAGAAATAAAATCCTGAAAGAAGAGTTTGAGAATTTGGAAAACTATATTGAAGATATAAATCAGCTTGGTGAAAAAATGAAAGAGCACAAAGAGCCTTTGGAGCTTATAAAAACAGCTTTCCCAGAAGATCATGATGCCCCAGCACTGTTTTTATATTTAGAAGATACAATATCTGAAAATAGTCTTGGTAGAAGTGGAGACATGGGGTCTTTTTCATCAAAAGCATATAGTCCTAATGAAGTGGATCATAAACGAATAAAAGTCGTTGATTTCAGTATCGGAGTTTCTGGAGATTATCCAAACATAAAAAACTTTTTTATAGCAACCGAAAAATCAGCAAGAATAATAAAAGTGAATCATATGAGTATCTCAAAATCAATGGAATCAGAAGGAGTGATAGATCCTTTTGAAGTGGATGAAGCAACAGAAGAAGCGATTGGGAGTGATGGAAAACTTAGCGTAAAAATAGAAGCTAACACATACTCTTACTAATATGCCTGATATAAAAAAAGAAAGAGCACAAAAAGCAAACAAGCAAGTTGTCATTGTTGGAACCGCAGTGATTTTGATTGCAGTAGCTTTTCTTTTGTGGAAGTTTATTTATGATAAGCCACCAGAGCATATGATCACTCTTCCGAAAGTAAGAGAAGCGCCTCAAATTGATTTTGAATTTTTAGAATCAAGCGAGTTTAAAAACTTTGAAAAATATCAAAGAATAGGAGAAATAAACTTTATTGATGACAGAGAGCTAGGAAGAGATAACCCTTTTATTTCCTACTAACTTATATATGGATCTACTCAATAAACTAATACAAAACCAGCAGATTAGCGAAGAAGATGCTCGTTTAGTAAGAGAAGATGTCAAAGAAACAGGAAGATCAGAAGAACAAGTTCTTCTTGATATGGGTTTTGTTTCAAAAGAGAACTTGGCTGGAAAAGAAGAAGAAACAGTGGAAGAGAGTACTGAAAGCGATGAAGTTTCTTTTGAAAATATCCCTCCAGACGCACTAGATCTCATCCACGAAGACTCTGCAAAACATTACAAGATGATTCCTGTTAGCAGAGATGGAAACACTGTTAAAGTAGGAATGGTTGACCCTGATGATTTAAAAGCACAGGAGGTTTTAAAGTTTATTGCAAAACAAAAAAATGTCTCTTTTGAGAGAGTTTCTATTACTGAAGATGAGTTTGAAAAGATAATGAGTCAACTTTCTGATGAGCCAGAAGAACCAGAAGAAGTTGCCCCAGAAGGAGAATTAGAACAAGAAGTAGAAGAAACAGAAGAAGAAATAGACGACGACGAAGAAGAGGAGGAAGATTACTTAGAAGATTTTAAAGATGAACTTGAAGAGAAACAAGAAGTAGAAGAACTTAATTTAGAAAACATCTCTCCTGATAATATTCCTCAAGATGTTTTAGATCTCATCCACGAAGACTCTGCAAAACACTACAAGATGATTCCTGTTAGCAGAGATGGAAACACTGTTAAAGTAGGAATGGTTAACCCTGACGATTTAAAAGCACAGGAGGTTTTAAAGTTTATTGCAAAACAAAAAAATGTTTCTTTTGAGAGAGTTTCCATCGCCGAAGATGAGTTTGAAAAGATCTCTGAAAGTGTTTTTGGTAAGCCAGAAGAGAAAGAAAAAGAAGAAGAAAAACAACAACCAGAAAAAGAAGCTGAAATAGATTTAGACGAAGAGGTGGAGATAGAAGAACCGGAAGAACAAGAAGCAGAGCAAGGATTTGTTTTAATAACAAAACTCAAAGATGGCGGTTATATAAACAAAGAGACAGCGGAATCTTTAGTTCAAGAAGCCGAAGAAACAAAAGCATCAGAAGAAGAAGTTCTTATTCGAAAAAAAATAATATCAGAAGCTGATCTTTTCAAAATAAAAAGTGAACTGATTAAAGTTCCGTTAAAAGAAGATGTTTTCCCAAACAAGATAGAAGAAGATGTTTTTAAAAAATTTCCGAGAGATGTTATAGAAAATTACAAGATAATTCCGATAGAAGTAGAAGATGATGGAAAAATAAATATAGGAGCGGTTTATCCAGAAAGCGAGAAGGTAAAGGAGGCGTTAGAGTTTATTGAAAAGCAAGAAAAAATTAAATATGAACTGTTTTTAATATCTTTTTCCAACTTTGAGAAAGTTCACAAAGTTTTAAAAGACATTGATGAAGATTTCTCCTCCCCTTTTCTTAAAAGGCTAACAGAAAAAGGATACCTAAAAAAAGAAAAAGCAAAAGAGATAGAAAAGAAAACAGAAAAAGGAAGCAAAACCATAGAAGAGATTATTTTAAAAGAAGGATTAATGTCAGAAGATGATTTGTTTGAAGTGAAAAGTGACATCTTGGATATTCCAATAAAGAGTGACATCAATACTGAGACAATAATGGAGAGTGTTCTTAAACTTGTTCCAGAAGACACAGCAAATTACTATAAAATGGTTCCTTTTGGAAAGATTGGAGATGTGATAGAGGTGGGAATGATTGCTCCAGAAAACTTGCGAGCAAGGGAAGCACTTAGATTTTTATCAAGAAGAAACAATTTTTCTTATGAGATATATCTAATAACTTTAACCACTTTTAGAGATATTAGTAAGCAGTATCGAACCTTTGCAAGTGAAGTTGGAGAAGCACTTGAAGATCTTGATATAGAGATTACAGATGAAGCAAAAGGAGAAGGAATAGATATGGAAAAGGATATTGAAAAGCTTGCTGAAGAAGCTCCGATTGTTAAGATTGTTACCGTTCTTTTAAGAAATGCAATAGAAGGAAGAGCGTCAGATATTCATATTGAACCAACAAGAACAAAACTAAAAGTTAGATTTCGTGTTGATGGTAAATTACACGCTTCTCTCTTTCTGCCAATTGAAACTCACTTAGCAACAGTGGCAAGAATAAAAATTCTTTCAGGGCTTAAAATTGACGAACAGCGACTTCCACAAGATGGTCGTTTCTCTGCCAAAATGGAAGGAAGAAGTATTGATTTTCGTGTTTCTACTTTTCCAACGACTCTTGGAGAAAAAGTTGTGATAAGAAGTCTTGATCCAGCAGAGGGATTGAAGTCAATGAGTGATTTAGGAGTAACAGGAAAAAATCTTCAGATATTAAAGAGTTCTATCAGAAGACCAACAGGAATGACTCTAGTTACTGGACCAACTGGTTCTGGTAAAACGACAACTCTTTATAGTGCGTTACATACTTTAAATAATGAATCAGTAAACATTGTTACTCTTGAAGATCCGGTTGAGTATTTTATTGATGGAGTTAGTCAGTCACAGGTTAATTCAGACATCGGATATGTTTTTGCTTCTGGATTACGCCAGATATTAAGACAGGATCCGGACATTATAATGGTCGGGGAGATTCGTGATGAAGAAACAGCAGATCTTGCTGTTCATGCATCACTTACTGGTCATATGGTGCTTTCAACTTTGCATACAAATAATGCGTTGGGAGTTATTCCTCGTCTTATTGATATGGGAATTAAGCCTTATCTAATACCACCAGCGCTTAACACGGCGATGGCGCAAAGATTAGTCCGAAGAATTTGCGATAAATGCAAAGAGCCGATCGTTCCAACTGAAGAGATGAGAATTTTAATAACTGAAGAACTGAGAAGTGTTTCAACAGAGATTTTAAAAGACTACGGTGTATCTTCTCTTTCAAATATGAAGTTATATAAGCCAAAAGGTTGTAGATACTGCTCTGAAGAAGGATATACTGGCAGAATAGGAATATATGAGGCGTTAAGAATGACTCCCGACTTGGGAGAAATAATAATGAAGAGTCCTACTGAGAAAGAGCTGACTGCAGAAGCAAAAAGTCAGAGGATGGTTACTTTAAGACAAGACGGAATAATTAAAGCAATCACTGGATACACAACAATAGAAGAAGTTTTACGAGTAACTGGGGATGGAGCTTAATTACCATCTAATACAAATAATTATGGAGAACAATAAATACAAAGAACAGTTAAATGAATTATTGCAGACCGTTATTGATGAAAACGGATCTGATCTGCATATTTCTGCGGGACATTTTCCGATAATAAGAATAAACGGAAAACTAATATCACTTACTGAGAAAAAGATGGTCACTTCCCATGATGCAAGAGAGATTGCGATGGAGATGATGAACCGAGATCAGAAAGAAAAGTTTTTAAGCAACTACGAACTTGATTTTTCTTATCACTACAAAAATATTGCTCGTTTCAGGGTGAATATCTTTTTTCAACAAGGAGAGATTAGTTGTGCGATGCGTCTTATTCCGATAAAGATAAAAACTCTTGAAGAGATAAATATGCCTCCCGCAATATATGATTTTTGTAACTCTTCACAGGGGTTTGTTATTATTACTGGTCCTACTGGACACGGAAAATCAACAACTCTTGCCGCTTTAATAGACAAAATAAATCAAGAGAGGTTTGATCATATTATTACCATTGAAGATCCGATTGAGTATGTTTTTGAAGAGGCTCGTTCACTTATTGATCAGAGAGAAATTCACCGCGATACCCTTTCTTTTCCTCGTGCCTTGAAGTCAGTATTTAGGCAAGATCCGGATGTTATAATGGTTGGGGAGATGAGAGATCCGGTAACAATCTCAACCGCGATAACCGCCGCGGAAACAGGGCATCTGGTTTTCTCAACCTTACACACAAACTCAGCAAGTCAAACGATTCACCGTATAATTGATTCTTTCCCTTCTGAGCAACAAAATCAGGTGAGAGCGCAACTTTCATCATCCTTGTTAGGAATTGTTTCACAGCGACTTATTCCAGGGATTGAGAAGGGAATTGTTCCTGCCTGCGAGATAATGATAAGAAATCACGCGGTAGCAAATCTTATCAGAGAAAACAAGATTCATGAGATTGATCTGATTATTGAAACATCTTTTGAGCAAGGAATGGTAAGTTTAAATCGATCTTTAGTTGAACTAGTTAAAAATAATCTTATAACAAAGAAGAACGCTTTAAATTACGCCCTTAATCCTGTTGAGTTACGAAGGATGTTGGGATAAAAAAATGAAGTTTGAATACAGAGCAAGAGATAAAAAAGGAAATATCCAAAGTGGAGAAGTTGACGCTTCTAATAAAGAAGCAGCGATTTTAGCAATTCAAAGCTACGGTCTTTTTGTTGTTTCAGTTGAAGAAGTGAAAGTTCCTTTTTTTAAAAAAGATCTTCCCCCTCTTTTTGAAAGGGTTACTGGAAGAGAGGTGGTGATGATTTCTCGTCAGTTATCAATGATGGCGGAATCAAAAATATCAATCGTTGAATCACTACAAACTCTCTCTAAACAGTTAGAGAAAAGATCACTTCGCGAAAAAATACTTTCAGTTTCAAACAAAGTGGAAGGAGGGATGTCTTTTTCAAAAGCACTGTCTTACTATCCAGAAATATTCTCTGATTTTTATGTGAATATGGTGAAGTCAGGAGAAGAGTCAGGTAAGGTTTCAGAAGCACTTTCAAGTTTGGCCGATCACATTGAAACAGAGTATGTTTTTCAACAAAAAGTGAAAGGAGCAATGTTTTATCCTCTCTTTATTTTAGTAATTTTTCTTGGAATAATGATCTTTCTTTTTGTTGTTATTATGCCAGAACTTACTGAGATGTTAGTTGAGGCGGGAGAAGATCTTCCACTACCAACAAGAATAATAATGGCGTGTTCTGATTTTCTTGTTCAAAACGGATGGATCGTTATTGTTGCGGTTTACTCAACGATAGTTTTCTCAATTAAATTTCTTACGACAACTCAAGGAAGAGAACTTTTAGATAAGGCGTTTATAAGAGCACCGGTTTTAAAAGAGTTTTTTCAAAAGATATACACAATTAGATTTTCAACTAGTTTTGCTTCCTTAACAACCGCAGGAGTCCCGATTGTTAAATCACTTCAAATTAGTGCAGATATTGTTCAAAACATTGTTTACAGGGATGCAGTTTTAGAAATTGCAGTTAATGTTGAAAGAGGGTTACAAGTTAGTGATTCAATGAAAAAAAGACCAGATATATTTAACCCGATGATGGTTCAGATGGCTTATGTTGGAGAAAAGAGTGGACGGTTAGGATTTTCTCTTTCTAATATGGCAAAGTTTTTACAAGACGAGTTATCAAGAACCCTTGACAAGTATATCGGAATGATAGAACCAATTCTTATTATCGCACTTGGAGTGATGGTTGGAGGGCTTGTTGCCGCTGTTTTACTGCCAATATATAATATGAGTATGGCAATATAACTGTTTTCAACTTGACATTAAAATTTTCAAGGTATAAGATAAATAGTATAATAAGAAATAAAGGTCGTAAATTATAAATATAAATATATAAAGTATATGAAAAGACAAAAAGGATTTACCCTTATTGAACTTTTAGTAGTAATTGCAATTATCGCAATTCTTGCCACCTTAGTTCTTATTGCCCTTGGAGGTGCTCGTGATGCCGCTCGTGATGCCGACAGAAAAGGAGCTGTATCTCAAATGAGATCACACGCTCAGTTATTTTATGCAGAAAATGATACTTACACAGGATTAGCAAGTGACCCTAATACACCAACAGGTGATATAAATGGAGCAACTCTTAATGTTCAATCAGGTGCAAGTACATGGTGTGCTGATATAGAACTTACAGGAACAAATGAATATGTCTGCGTTGACAATGACTTAGAAGTTGTTGAGTATACAGATGCAACAGGAACTAAATGTACAGCAGGAAGTATAAGTTGTGAAGATTAATATCAATAGATATTTCAAAAAAACTTGCCACTTCAAAGTGGCAAGTTTTGTTTTTCTTGACACCATTTTTTTATGAGTGTAGAATGGAGATAAAGAAGTAGTGTGTAGTTTAAAAAGGTCGTAAATTATAAATATAAATATATAAAGTATATGAAAAGACAAAAAGGATTTACCCTTATTGAACTTTTAGTAGTAATTGCAATTATCGCGATTCTTGCTACCTTAGTTCTTATTGCTCTTGATGGTGCTCGTGATTCTGCTCGTGATGCTGACAGAAAAGGAGCTATCTCCCAGATAAGAAGTGCCGCTGAACTTTACGCCGCTGATAATAGTGGTAGTTACTCAGGAATGACCCTTGGTGGAATCGGAGCTCCTACTACTGTTCAAGGAAGTACTGTTTCAATAGGAACTCCTAGTGCAAGTGGTTTTTGTGCTAGTATTCCACTTTCCGATGGAACAATCTGGTGTACTGACTCCAGCTTAAAAGTTGGTGCAGCCACAGGTGCTTGTACTACTACTGCTTGTCCTGGATTCTAGTTTTAAAAAAGAAAGCAAAAGAAAAAAAACTCGCCACCCCCAAAGTGGCGAGTTTTTAATCTCCCGAGGTGAGACCTCGGGAAATTTTAGTTTGTTATTTTTTTTTATTTGTTTATAATGTAGATATTGTATGAAAGAAAACTACAAAAACAAAAAAGAACAAACTAGCGCAGTTTCGCCGTTTCGCGCGCCATTTCGTAGAAATGGCGGTTTTACGCTTGTAGAGATGCTGGTTGTTATCCTTATTCTTGCTCTTATTATAGTTTTTGCATTTACTGCTTTTAATATCTCAAGAAATAAAACAAGAGACGCGGTTTTAATGAGTGAGATAGAACAAGTTAAAGGGATTGCAGAATCAGTTTATCATCCGTCAATAGGATATAAGGAGCTTTGGGAGATGAGAGGAAGTGCGGTTAATATAGATGACGATTATCCAACGATAAAACAGATAAGAAAAAGAGCGCGCGATGTTGGTAGTGATATCAGAATATGGTTTCCTGAAGACGCTGGAGTTGGTTTAGGATTTGATCAGTACTGTGCTTATGCCTATCCTCTTTTTTATGAAGAAGGTATGGTTTTCTGTGTTGATTCATTGGGAAATGAGATTATAGAAGATCCAGGAAATATAAACTGCACCGATCTTTATAGTCCGGCAAACTGTGAATACAGAGATTAACTTGCATTTTTTTTAACAATAAATATAATTAAAAAAAGCAGATTATTAACTAATTATTAATATATGACTAGAGACAAACAACGAGGATTTACCTTGACCGAACTTTTGACAGTTATTGTCATTATCGGTATTTTGGCATCTGTTGTCCTTGTTTCTTTGGATCTTGCGCGAAAAAGAGCGCGTGACTCAACGATGCAAAGACAACTAAGCCAGTTAAGAAATGTTGCAGAAGCATCATTTGATTGGCAAGATGGTTACAAAAGATTAGAAGATATGGTTGGAGATGACAGTTCAGAGCTTGAGAAGATAAGAGATTATATTGAAGAGGTTGGCCCAGACGATTATAGTGGAACTGAATTGTTTGATATAAAATTTTCAACTGACGATAAGCAGTATTGTGCTTATGCTCGTTTTATAAGTGAACCTGATGAAATTTTTTGTATAGACAGCTCTGGAAAAGCGGATAGAGAAGTTGATACCTACTTTGAGTGTTACGCTGGAAGTGGAGACGATGAAGTTTCTTGCGATGCCTATGCAGAATGTACGGTTGATGGTGACTGTGGTATGGGTGAAACCTGCGTTGATGGTTCTTGTGTCTCTTCATAAGATATGGATTTCTTGCTAATATATTTCTTTATATTTTTGTTGGGTGTTTTTATCGGCTCTTTTTTGAACTGCTTAATATACCGACTTGAAGTTGGTGAAAAGCCAGAAGGAAGATCATACTGCCCAAAATGCAAGAAAACACTTAAAGTTAAAGATCTTGTTCCCGTTTTTAGTTATATTTTTCTAAAAGGGAGATGTAGATACTGCGGTGAAAAAATATCAATACAGTACCCTCTTGTAGAGCTCTCTACGGGGGTGCTTTTTGCTTTTTTAGGGGCTAGTGCCTTACAAGCGTTAACCGTTTTTGAAGTATTTACAACTTTATATCTCTTAATAGTTGCATCGTTTCTTGTTTTAATTTTTGTTTACGACATAAAACACTTCATTATCCCTGATTTTGCAAACTTTTCTTTGATCGGTCTATCTTTTCTTTATCTTCTCGGAGCAACACTTCAAGAAGGATTAGAGTTCTTTATTGCTGGGATCGCTTCGGCAAGTGGAGCATTTCTTTTCTTTTTTGCCCTTTACTACTTCACAAAAGGAAAAGGAATGGGTTTCGGCGATGTAAAGTTTGTTATTTTTATGGGATTATTTTTAGGATTTCCTAAAATACTAGTTGCTTTTTTTGTTTCTTTTGTTCTTGGTGCTATAATAGGATTAATACTAATTGCAGTAAAAAAGAAAAAAGCAGGAAGTCAGATCCCGTTCGGTCCTTTTCTCATAATCGGACTACTAACAGCACACTTTTACGGAAGTAGTATAATTGAAACATACCTAAATTATGCCTCATAAAACAAAAAACAAAAAGTTTTGCGGTTTTACAATAATAGAACTAATGGTGGTTTTTGCAATTATACTGATTTTAGCAATATATACCGTCGCCGCTTACTCAGAAGCGTTTCCTCGTTTTTCTCTTGAAAGAACAACAGAAGGTTTTGTTGGTGATGTAGCAGTTTTAAAAAACAGAACCCTTGGTTTTAGTGGCTACGAAGAAGGCGGTGAAGTAAATAAATCAAACTACGGAATTTTTCTTGAAGAAGGAGAAGAAGACTACATAATTTTTATTGATAAAAACGAAGACAAAGAGTATCAAGTAGGAGAAGAAGAAAGAGTTGTGGAAACAGAAAAGAGTTTAGTGTGCCTTTTGTCAGAGAGCGACGAAAACGACAAACTAAGCATTCTTTTTACCAGCAGTGACATCTTTTTAAACGGAGCAGAAGCCACAACAAACACTGAAATAACATTCTGCGCCTCCAAAAACAACGAAATAAAAAGAAAAATAAGCATAAGCCCAACCGGAGTAGTGGAAGTGGAAATATAATTGACATGTGACAGTTGACCTTTGACATTTGACCTTTGACTGTCATTCTGAACGAAGTGAAGAATCCCATTGTATAAGCACCAAATCCTAAATCCTAAATCCTAAACAAATCCCAAATCCAAATGATAAAAATCCAAAACAATAATTTGTCATTCCCAGCTTGACTGGGAATCCAGTTTGTAATTTTGAACATTGTAATTTGTAATTTATTTGGAATTTGTAATTTTGAATTTGTAATTTTAACGCGTAATTTATTTTTTCTTGAATGTTAAAATCATCTAAAATCATTAAAAAAAAGAAGAGAAATGTTCATGGTCAAGACGGCCTCACCATGCTTGAGCTTCTTGTTACGATATCAATAGTTGTTCTTATCTCTACTGCTATTCTTGTTTTAAGCGATAGATCACTTCGTCAGACAGATTTTTTTAGTAAAAATAATCAAGCGGTTTTTTTGGCAAAAGAAGGAGTGGAGATTGTTACGGATACGAGCATTAGAAATATTATAAGAGAAGATATTGAATTAGATGCTAGCTGGAGTGGCGTTGGGTATTGGAATGTTGATTACAAGGGAAATGTTGATCAAAGAACTGAGTTAGATTGTCACAGAAAACTAAGAATAGATAGTAGTAATTTTTACGCTATTGGCGGAATAAGTAATCAAGAAACAGACTTTTCTCGGTGTGTTATCGTTACAGCAACAGATCATCTCAGTGAACTAAAAACAAAAATAGAAGTTTTATTTGACAGCAGAGAAGGAGAAGATCACAAAGTTAACCTTTACAGAATATTTTACGACTAAAAAATATGCCAAAACAAAAAAAGTTTAGCCTAGTTTCGCCGTTTCGCGTAGTTTCGCGTTTTAGCGTCGTTTCGCGTCCCAGTTTCGCGTCGTTTCGCGCATCTTCTCGAAGAGGAGATGGTTTTACGCTCGTAGAAACAATGGTTGTTGTGACAGTTTTTGTGTTAGTTATGTCAATCGCCCTTGCAGTCTTTTTGGCAAATGTAAGAAACCACAGAAGAGCCTTATATGAACAAAGAATGGTCAACGAAGCAAGTTACGCTCTTACAAAAGCAGAAGAAGAGATCAGAAAAGGAGAACCGGTAACTCAAAGTTACATCGCTAGCCATCTTTCGTCGGTAATGGAGATTGATAATTTTCAAGAAGAAGTAAACGGAATAAGAACAACAATTCTTTTAAAGATAAAAGTAAAAACCGAAGAAAACCGATACGCAGAAAAAACATTCCAAATAACAGCAACGGAAAGATAGTTTTGACATGTGACTGTCATTCTGAAGGAGTGAAACGACTGAAGAATCCCATTATCCTTGCAGAAATCATGAGATTCTTCGCTCCACTTCGTTCCGCTCAGAATGACGGTGGAGTGTCATTCCCAGCTTGACTAGGAATCCAGTTATCAGCAACTATCAGCGTATTTCAAAATTAATTTTTATGTTTCACGAAAAACAACAATCTAACGAAAAAGG
>JAIPIL010000013.1 GCA_021734685.1 Minisyncoccota bacterium
AACAACTACAAACCACAAATATTAAGTTTTTTTAATGAACATTTAAAATAAACTAAACCAACCCGATAAAAAAAATGGCACAGGTCCGACCTGTGCCATTAGTGTTTTTTTATTTTTTTAAGACACTATCTAGGAATAGTTTTGCTTTTTGTTTTGTTTCTTGTTTTGTTATTTCTGTGGTGTCATAAGTAACGGCTGGTATTCCATGAAAACAGTGAAGCGATGGGTCTTTTTTTTCTACTGCTTTGAAAAAATTGTCCGTTTCTTTGGCTTGTTTTTTTATATATTCAAGGGTTTCATACTTGTCTCCATCACGATCATCTTTTATTCTTGAGTATGCGACAAAAGGATTGGCGTTTAGACAGATTATAGCAGTTGCTTTTTCCAAGTTTCCTGCCCCTAGAGAAGAAAGAGTTTCTTCGTATGAAAATCCTTGAACTTTGCCGTGTATAAAATTATCCATCCATCCTCTCTGAGAGAAGATAATGTCATTTTCTTCTCTCCATCTTTTAAGGTGTTGATTTGTTAGCCTTACATCTGTCGCAAATATTAACCTATCGGTGTGAACATCTCCAAATGGTTCTCCTTTTCCTGATATTTTTAAAGAAGGAATAACAAAATCAGAGTAAGGAAGGTGAAAAGTGAAGGCACCTTCTCCGTAATCTTTTGCTAACTCTTTAACGAGTGTAGTTTTTCCTGTTCCATCTAATCCAGTAATAACAATCCACGGTGCCTTGTTTTTTTTATTTTTCATAGTTCAAGATTTTACTCTTTAAATGATAAAGATTTTTATGATTACTCTTCTCAATAAATTTATTAAAAATATTTATTTTTTCGTCGTATATTTTTCTTGAAATCTCTAAGTGCAGTAGCTCATCTCTTAATCTTGGTAAACGGATAGAAATGTCATTTAAAACTTTCATATTGTTATCCTCTAAACAAAAAGCCCACCTTTTAATAGAAATAAAGTCCAGCTTATCTGCATCACGAATAATCTCTCCTTCAATTGTTTCCGGACTCATTGACCATCTGTGAAAAACAATTGCGTTATAAACTTTTTCACAAACCTCTCTTTCAACTTTCATTTTTTCTAAGAAATCTCTTGCTATCTCTGCACTAACTCTTTCGTGTTCTTCATTGTTGCGTATTCTTCCAATGTCATGCCACCATCCTGCCACCTGAATTAAATCAGGATCCACTTCTGAGTATTCTTTGGTAATTTTTAATGCTAAACCAACAACAGACTCAGTGTGATCAAAATTGTGAGCCGAATCGTCTATCTGAAAATTTAACCTCTTCGCTTCTTGAACTGCTTCTTTAAATTCTTTTCTCATAAAACTCTAAGTGGACCCAGTCGGACTTGAACCGACGACCTTGGCATTGCGATTGCCACACTCTACCAACTGAGCTATGGGCCCAACACATCTTGCTTCGCTCGAGTGTAATTTTGAATTTTAAATTTTGAATTTCAAAACACTTCATCGTCATTCTGAACGGAACGAAGTGGAGTAAAGAATCTCATGGTTTCTGCGGGGATGATGGGATTCTTCGCTTCGCTCAGAATGACACAATATTGTCATTCCCGCCCCCGATCGTAGCCGAGGATAAACTCCAGCGGGAATCCAGTTTTGCGTTGTTTTGCGTTTCATTTTTGCGTTGTTTCGCGCGCTTCCTTTGGAAGCGTTACTTCTGGCACTTTGGACAATAATATGTTCCTCTTCCGGCGAATATTATTTTTTTTATTTCTTCTTTTTTACACTTTGGGCAGATTTTCTTCTGCTGATTGTAAACCAAGTGGTTATTCTGGTATCCTCCTTTTTTTCCGTCAGTAAGGCGAAAATCACTGGTGCTGTCTCCTTTCATTGCAATCGCTCTCTTCAACACTTCCTGCATATTTTTGTAAATATTTTTTATATCTCTTTCTTTCAGTGTGTCTGCCTTTCTTCTTGGATCAACCCCAGAAAGAAAAAGAATTTCTGATGCGTAAATGTTCCCTATTCCCGATAAAAAGAACTGGTTCATAAGAAGTGGCTTCACTGCTCCTTTTCTTTTTTTAAAAAGTTTTTTAAATTCTTTTTCAGTAATAACAAGCGGTTCTGGTCCTAATCTTCCCATCTTTTCTTCTGCTTCTTCTAACGATAGCAACTCAACCTTCCCAAACTTCCGATAATCGGATAAAACCATCATCTCTCCGTTATCAAGAAAGAAAACAACCTGCCAAAATCTCTTTTTATCTGGTAAATCAAGATGTTTTTCGTTTTCATATCTATTTTCTAAAAAATCTTCTTTATCAAGGTTCCACTTTCCAAGTATTAAAAAACCACTCATTCTTAAATGAACAGAAAGAACTTCCTTGCTATCCAAAAAAAATATTATATATTTAGCAAATCTTTTTATGTCTTTTATTTTTTTCCCTTCTACTCCATCAACATTAATTTTTTTATTTTTCGCCCAGTAACAAATAAAGGTCCTTTCTAAGACCTTTTTCTTCAAAGACAATACAACATTTTCAACCTCAGGCAACTCAGGCATAGAAAAACTTTTGCTTACTTAAAGTCATAAAAAAAGACATATATTATATTATTTCTTTTATTTTTCTGACAATTTCTGCAGGAGTAAAGTGAGCTTTAATAAGGAAATCAACTGCTCCTAAATTTAAGCCTCTTTCTACTTCACTTTTTTGTCCTAAATTAGAAAGGATTATAATTGGAATTTCAGCCACTTCTGGATCTTTTTTTGTTCTTTCAAGAACCTCAAATCCATCTATCCCTGGAAGAATAAGATCAAGCAAAACAATATCAGGCTTAACTTCCTTTATTTTTTCTTCTCCTTTTTCACCATCTATCGCTTGATAGACTTCATATCCTTCTTTTTCTAATTTGCGGGAAATCATCTCCCGAAGAAATTTGTCGTCTTCAACGACTAAGATTTTAGTCATAATAAATTAATTTATTAAGTGTTTAATTTTTAATTTACTGCTCATCATCTTCGTCCCCTGATCCAATCTGTTCTTTTACTTTTTTTATAACTTCTTGAGGGTCAAACTCGGTCTTCACAACCCAGTCTTTAGCTCCTAGCTTTTGGGCACGATCAATCTCTACTGGTTGTCCCGAGTTAGAAACAACAATAACTGGAATATCAGAAATATTTTCATCTTTCTGCATCGCTTCTAAAACATCAAACCCTCCCATTTTTGGCATAATAATGTCAAGAAGAATCAGGTCAAACTTTGTTTCTCTTATCTTTTCAATTCCAATCTCTCCATCTTCAGCAACTTCAACCTCATAACCCTCATTCTCAAGTTTCTTTTTGAGTAAGTTGCGAAGAACTTCTTCATCTTCTACTATAATAATTTTTTTCATAAATTTAAAATTATAAAGTAATAATTTTATAAAATAATTCTATACCCATTAAAAAACATTGTCAAATTTTTTACTCTACTACTGGAAGAGTAAAAAAGAATGTGCTTCCCTCTCCTTCCTTGGAATCAAATCCTATCTCTCCCTTGTGAGCTTCTATAATGTTTTTTGATATAAAAAGACCTAGTCCTGATCCTTCGGTGTCCATTCTCTGAACATTTTCTCCTCGGACAAATTTGTTAAACATCTTTATTTTTTCATCCTCTGGTATTCCAACTCCAGTGTCTGATACAGAAACTTTTATTTTTTTCTCTTCTTTTAACTCTTCTAACTTTAAACTAATCTCCCCTTTTTTTGTATATTTAAGAGCATTATCAAGGAAGTTCTGCACAACAACTGTTAATTTTTCTTCATCTGCTTTCACAAAAGAAACATCTTCCTTTGGTTGAGTTAGAGAAAATTTTATTCCCTTCTTTTCTATTTCTTCTTTGTGTTCTTTGAGAGATGCTTCAATAACCTTTTTCATATCAACATTTTTTGGATCATAAACATATCTTCCTTCTTCAATTCTTGTTACATTTAAAAGATCATTTACCAAAGAAACCATTCTGTTATTTGCTTCAGTTGCTTTTTTTATAAAATCAACTATCTCTTCAGGAAGATTTGCCTCGTCTTTTTCTTCTAAAACCGTTTCTAGTGTCCATTTTATTCCTGCAAGAGGAGTTCTTAGCTGATGAGCAGCCAAAGAAACAAACTCTGTTTTTACTTTTTCAATATTTTTCTCTCTTGTAATATCGTGGACATCAACAAGAGTACCAATCACTTCGTCTTTCTGAAAAATTGGAATAGATGTTACTTCAACAAAAACATCTTTATCTAAACGAACTTCTTTACGAAAAACTTCCTTTCCTTCTTCTATAATACTATCAAAAACTGCCTTGAGACTGCTGTTTTCTTCTCGCAGGTCAAAAAAACTTTTTCCAATTACTTCTGAAGATTTTATATTAAAAGTCTTTTCCACTTCCGGATTTATCATCTCTGCCTTTTTGTTGTTGTTGAAAAAGAAAAGAGCATCAGCAAAGCTTTCCACTATCGCTAGCGTTTTTTCTTTTTCTTCTTGTGCTTTTGATGACGCTTGCTCTAAATCTTCAGCAAGATTAAGGAGAGCCGTTCTACTTTTTTCTTCAGTGTCTGCTTTTCTTTCAAGTTCTTTTGTTCTTTCTTCAAGAATCTTTGTTCTTTCTTTAACTTTTTCTTCTAATGTTTGAGCATTCTCTCTTAACTGTCTTGTTCTTGCGTTTACTTTTATTTCCAAAATTCGCTCTGATTCCTGAAACTTTTCTTTCGCCTTCTCAAGTTCTTTTGTTCTTTCTTTAATTCTTCTTTCAAGTTCTTGTTCAAACCTTTTTGTTTCTGTGATGTCAGTGATTGTTAGAAAATATCCATCAAATTCGTTTTTTTCATTAGTAGTGGCGAGGACAGAAATATTCACTGGAATCTCTTTTCCTTGTTTGGTAATAATAACTCCTTCTGTTTCAACAGTGCTTCTTTTACTGATTGCCCTAATCACAAAATTTTCTACCCTTCCTTTATCTTTAAATAAAAAATAAACTGGCTTGTTAGTTAACTCAACTTCTTGATAGCCAGTCACTGTTTGAAAAACTTGACTACAAACAACTATATAATCCAAAGAGTTCACTTTACAGAAAGCAAGTGGAAGAAAAAATGTTAGTTCTTGAAGATAATTACGCAAATTTTCAACTTCTTTCTCTAGTTTTTTTGATTCAATGCTCGTTTCGTTTTTATTTTTAAAAAAAGAGTCTTTGTTCATTTTTTTAACAGGGCACTGCCCCTCCTTTACTCAAGTTTAAACAAAAAATAACGAATGTCAAATGAGGATATAAGAAAAAAAACAAACCTTGTCTTCTTAAGGTTTGTTTTTTATTCTTTTTGTCGGGGTACCCGGACTCGAACCGAGAATACATGCTCCCAAAGCAAGCGTGTTGCCATTACACCATACCCCGTTAAATTAAAACGCTATGTTTCTAATTATATAACATTATTCTTTAAAAATAAAGGGCTCTTACATTCTTTTTTTTTATATATTATTTTAATAGTGTAAGATAATTAATCTAAAAAAATGAACTCAACAAAGAAAAAACTAATAATTGCGTTAATTATATCTATTCTCATCTTGGCAGGAAGTATCGTATATCGTGTAAATTGTAATAATTCTCAAGAAATTAACAACCTGAGCATCAACAACTGTTCAGGCTATTAACTAACCCAGTATTTTTTCTTCGTCATCTCATCTCTCTTAATCTCTATCTTTTCTATTTCTTTCCTTGCTCTTTCGGCTTTTTCTCTTAAGTCTTCTTTTTTTATTTTTTTTAAATCCTCAATATATTCTTCTAAAGTACTTTTTTTATTTTTTTGAGGATCATTTATTACTTCTAGTAAGATTATATTTAGAACATCTCCAATTAGTGGCCCCGGAGGAAGATCCATCTTCTCCATAACTTCTTTTCCATCAATCTCTAACATTCCTGTGTTTATCGGATCTAAAGAAACTTTTTCTATAAGATAACGCATATGACGAAGACGATACGGCTCTGCCTTTGGAACTCCTGACCCAATTCTATCTGCCATTCTAACTTGAAGAAGTTCCTCTATGTTTTCTTTTCCAACTTTTTTAAGAAGTCTCCTAACTGAGCTTTCAGAAACCTCCCCTACATTATAGTAAAAAAGATGATAACGAACTAAAAGGTAAATCTTTTCAACATCCTCTTTTTTAAAACGCAGTCGCTTCAAAATGTTTTTTGTCATTCTTGCTCCAACAACTTCATGATTGTAAAAAGTTGCTTGCTCTCCTTCTCCATCCTTTGTTCTTGGTTTTCCTATATCATGAAAAAGAGAGGCTAATCTCACATGAAAGCCAAAGTTTTTTTTGACAGCATATTTGAAGGAGTAAAGACAGTGAGTGTAGCAATCATAAATATGATGTTTGTTTTGAGGAACTTTATACCCTTCTAGCACCTCTGGCAAAAACTGCTTCATTAGTCCTAGTTTTCTTAAATTTTCAACACCATCAACTGCACGAGGAGTCATTATTATTTTAACAAACTCATCTCTTATCCTTTCGTTTGATATATTTTTTAAAAGAGAGGCATTCTTTTTAAGTGCTTTTTTTGTTTCTTCTTCTATTGAAAATCCTAAAGATGAAGAAAACCTAACCGCTCTCATAAGTCGTAAAGCATCTTCAGAAAATCTTTCTTCAGGATCTCCCACTGCCCTTATAATTTTATTTTTTAAATCTTCTTTTCCGTTGAAGAGATCAACCACTTCTGAATCAGCTCCGATCGCCATCGCGTTTATCGTAAAATCTCTTCTTTTCAAGTCCTCTTCTAAATTATCAACAAAATCAACACTATCAGGATGTCTTTTGTCGTTATAGCCACTCTCTGTTCTGTATGTTGTTATCTCAACTTCTTTCAAGTTTTCTTCTTCTGCTCCAGTCAAAACTGTTACTGTTCCAAAGTTATTATTTGAAAAACTTTTTGGAAAGATTTTTTGCAAGTCTTCAGGAAAGGCATTTGTTGCAATATCAAAATCACTAGGCTCTACCCCTCTTAAGATGTCCCGAACACAGCCACCAACAAGATACCCCTGAAATCCATGGGCTTTAATCTTCTCTAAAATTTTCTTAACTGGTTCTGGGAAAGACATATGTTTTGACAATTGACATGTGACAATTGACATTTGACATTTGACTGGATTCCCGCTGGAGTTTATCCTCGGCTACGATCGGGGGCGGGAATGACGGGGGAGGGGGTGACACTCCATCGTCATTGCGAGCCCCGTAGGGGCGTGGCAATCTTTCGTGTTCAAGGGATTGCTTCGTCGCTTCGCTCCTCGCAATGACAGTGATGATATGTTGACCTCGGAGGTCAACGAGGATGGTGTGTTGACCTCGGAGGTCAACGAGCTGTTGTTTTTGTAATGGATATTAAAGGTTAATTGTTAAATGTCAAACTCCATTCTACTTCAAATTCTTGTTTTTTTCAATTATTTCGGGTAGAATAAAGAAAGTTTATTACACTGAGATTCTTCGGCTATCGCCTCAGAATGACAAATCAAAATTAATTGAAAATTGCCAAATAATGCCCCCTTGGTGAAACGGACATCACGTCAAGCTTCGGACTTGAAATTAGGGGTTCGAATCCTCTGGGGGGCGCAAAAAAATGAAAATTAAAATAATTGCTTTATCTTTTTTAATGTTAGTTTTACCTCTTGGGCTTATCTCTGCTGATGGCCTTGTTCCTTGTGAATTAGGAGAGTGCAATATCTGTCATCTGTTCCAACTTTTCACAAATATTGTTACTTTTGTTTTAACCATTATTGTTCCTCCAATAGCAACAATAATGTTCCTTTATGGAGGAATTCTCTTCTACACCTCTGGAGGAGTTCCAGAAAAAGTAAACAAAGCAAAAGAGGTTATGGTTTATACTGTTTTTGGATTAATAATAATCTACTCTGCTTGGGTTATTGTTGGTGCCTTCTTAAACGCAATAGGGGTGGCCAGTTGGACAGGATTAACAACTTGGTGGGAAATTGATTGCTCAATATAACTTCGCCTCTTTCATTTTTCTGAAAAAACGGTATAATATTAGTTGTTGTTTTTTATTTTTTAAGTTTAAAGAAGTAAAATTCTAAAAATGAATAAATTAAAAATAAAAGCAATTAATCTTAGAAAGAAAGGTTTCAGTTATGGAGAAATTAAAAAAGAAATAGATGTTCCCAAGAGTACTTTAAGTTATTGGCTGAAAACAGTTCCCTTAAATTCAACTCAAAAAAAACGCTTGTATACAAAAAACATCATAAACATGGCCAAGGGGCCACAAAGCCAAAAGCAAAGAAGAGAAAGAGAAATTTCCAAAATTGTAAAAAATGCTGAAGAAGAAGTTGCTTTACCAATTTCATTTGAATCATATCGCCTTATTGGAGCATTTTTATATTGGGCAGAAGGAAGAAAGACCAAGCACTTTGAAATTACAAACTCTGACCCAAGTCTTATCTTGTTTATGGTGAAGTGGATTGAAGAAGTTTTAATGGTTCCTCCTTCTCAGATGAAAGCAAGTATTAACATCTATTCTCAGCAGAATGATCAAGATTTAAAGAAATTCTGGTCCCAATTAACAAAAATTCCTCTTGAAAATTTTGGGAAAAGCTTCGTAAAACCACCAAACAAAAGATACAAGAAAAACAATCTTTATTACGGAACTGTAAAAATTAGAGTATTAAAAGGAACTGATTTTCGTCATCGTGTTTATGGCTGGATAAAAGCCGTTTTAAAAGATGTTGATCCACATTCAGAACTGGTACAAAAAAAATGGAAATCATTAAGAGAGGTTCCACGACCGGTAAACATAACAGAAGAATAATTTTTTAGAGCCTCCATAGCTCAATTGGCAGAGCAGAAAGCTCTTAACTTTAAGGTTCCAGGTTCAAGTCCTGGTGGAGGCACCCTTCGCTACAAGTTTATAATTAATAATTAAGTAAAATAAAAGAAATGTTAACAAAAGAAGAAAAAGAAAAAATAACGAAAAAAGAAAAAAATACTGGAGGAACAGTGACCCAGATAAAACTTCTCACTGAAAAAATAAATAAGATGATTGATCATCTTAAAAAAAGCCCTAAAGATATTCATTCTAAACGAGGATTTTTAACGATGCTTAGTGATAGAAAAAAACTATTAAAATACCTAGAAAGAGAAGATGAAAAAACATATCAAGAGGTTTTAAAAAAAATAAAATTAAAAAAATAGGTAATGTTAATTAAACACAAAGGGCAACGGGTTGCAGTTTTTTTAGATGTTCAAAATCTCTATCACTCGGCAAAACATTTATACAATGCGCGAGTTGATTTTAATAAAGTAATAAACAAAGCAGTAAGCAAAAGAAATCTTGTTCGTGCTCTTGCTTATGTTATTAGAACAAAAACAGGAGAAGAAAAGGCATTTTTTGAAGCACTCACAAAGTTAGGAATAGAAACAATAGTAAAAGACCTCCAAGAATTTCACGGGGGATTTAAAAAAGCCGACTGGGATGTTGGTCTTGCTATTGATGCCGTTAAAATATCACCCTCTGTTGATGCGGTTGTTCTTGTTACTGGAGATGGTGATTTTGTTCCTCTTGTTGAGTATCTAAAAAACAACGGAAAAAGGGTGGAGGTTCTTGGCTTTGAAAGATCAGCATCTCTTAAGTTAAAAGACTCCGCAGACGAGTTTATAAACCTAGGAAGTAAAAGATTTTTACTTTCAACAGGAAGTGTTGGACATAAAAAAACAAATAAAAATAATGATGACAAACAAAAACAATTTTGAAGAAAAAAGTTTTAAAATAAAAGTAGGAGGCAAAGATTTAACTGCCTCTTTTAATAATCTTGCTGAAAAAGCAAACGGAGAAGCAATGGTTCGTTACGGAGATACTGTTGTTTATGCCGTTGCAACTATGTCCAACGAGGAGATGCACCGAGGTTTTGTCCCACTCTCCGTTAATTATGAAGAAAGATTTTACTCTGCTGGAAAAATAAGCGGACCAAGGTTCACAAGAAGAGAAGGAAAGCCATCTGACCGAGCAGTGCTTATTTCAAGAATGATAGACCGTGGAATAAGACCGATGTTTCCAAAATCAACAAACAAAGAAATTCAAGTAATAATAACTTGCCTTTCTCTTGATAGAGAAAATGATCCTGCGGTTCTTGGAATGATTGCTGCTTCTTTAGCTCTTCACACTTCTGACATCCCTTGGAACGGCCCACTGGGAGCGGTAAGAGTTGGAAAAAATAAAGGAGAGTATGTTGTTAATCCTGAATACGAAGAAAGAACTGAAAAAAAGATGGATCTTGTTGTTAGTGGATTTGTTGATGAAAACAAAGAACTTCTTGTTAATATGATTGAGGGAAAATTTGGTGAAGAAGATGAAGAATCTGTAGTTAAAGCTTTTGATGTTGCTGAAACTCCAATAAAGGAAATTTGTGATTTTCAAGAAGAGATTAGAAAAGAAATAGGTAAAGAAAAAAATGAATTTTCTTTTTTTGAAGATGAAGAAGTTAAAAAAGAAATAGATAAAAAAAGTAAAGAAGAAATAAAAAAGATTTTTGACTCTGAAAACTTAAACTATGAAGAAGAAGTTAAAAAACTAAAAGAAGAAATTTCTGCTTTTATTGAAGAAAAATACGAAAAGCCAGAAGAAATTGAGTATGCTCTCTCTTGTTTTCAGAAAAATGTTAAACAGAAAATAAGAAGTAATATTCTTGAAAAAGAAAAAAGAGTAGATGGTAGGAAAATTGATGAGTTAAGAGAAATTACTTGTAGCGTTGGAATTCTTCCCCGAACGCACGGATCTTCTCTCTTTCAAAGAGGGCAAACAAAATCACTATCAATCATTACTCTCGGTGCTCCTGGAGAACATCAAGTAATGGACGATATGTCAATGTTTGAAAAGAAGAAGTTTATACATCACTACAACTTCCCTCCTTATTCCGTAGGAGAGGTTAGGCCAGTTCGTTTTCCCGGAAGAAGAGAGATCGGACACGGAATGCTCGGAGAAAATGCGATCCTTCCTCTTATTCCCGATGAAGAAACTTTTCCTTACACAATTAGAGCTGTCTCAGAATTAGTTTCTTCAAACGGATCAACATCAATGGCTGCTACTTGCGCCGTAACTCTTGCTCTTATGGATGCCGGAGTCCCTATAAAAAGCCCTGTTGCTGGTATTTCAATAGGATTAGTAACTGGAGAAGGAAGAGAGAACTACAAAACCCTTGTTGATATTCAAGGAGTTGAAGACCACTACGGAGATATGGACTTTAAAGTTACTGGAAGCGAAAAAGGATTAACCGCAATACAACTTGATGTTAAGATAGACGGAATAACTAAAAAAATAGTGAAAGAAGCTGTCTTTTTAGCAAAAAAAACATACACTTACATTATTAACGAAAAAATAAAAAAGGTGATTGAAAAACCTCGTGAAGAGCTATCCCCTTTTGCTCCAAAGATAGTTACTGTTTTAATAAACCCAGAAAAGATAGGAGAAGTTATTGGGCCAAAAGGAAAAACAATAAACAAAATAACCGAAGAAACTGGTGTTGCAATAGATATTGATGACAGTGGACTAATCTCTGTTTCTTCTGAAAACCAAGAATCAATTGAAAAAGCAGTTGAGTGGATTAAAAACATCACCAGAGAAGCAAAAAAAGGAGAAATATTTCAAGGAAAAGTAGTAAAGTTGTTTGCATTTGGAGCAGTAGTGGAAATATTTCCTGGACAAGAAGGACTTGTTCATATCTCAGAAATAGCCGACCGCAGAATAGAAAAAGTTGAAGATGTCCTTAAAATAGGACAAACCGTCACCGTAAAAGTAATAAATGTTGAACAAGGAAAAGTAAGTCTATCGATCAAACAAGCAGGGACTGACAATTGACATGTGACAGTTGACAATTGACCCTGTCATTCCCGCCCCCGATCGTAGCCGAGGATAAACTCCAGCGGGAATCTAGTCAAATGTTAATGGTCAATGGTCAAATGTCAGGCTTTGATTTTTAAATTATTTGCTCTATAATGAAAATAGTAAAAAAATAATTTGTTTTTTATCAACTAAATGTCCGAAGAAAAAAACCAAAAAGGAGGGAAAAAAATACGGACAATGCAAGATGATATCGCTCGTCTCCAAGGAGATGGAACTGACACACAAAAGAAAACTCCTTCAATAAAACTTCCCGATAAATTGAAAAACCTGTCAACAAAAGATAGTGATTTTTTTGTTGATTCTAAAATTAGTAAAAAAGAAGAACTTTTAATAGAAAGAATTAAAGAAATTGCCCGAGAAGAAGAGATAAGAATAGAAGAAAAAAAGTTAGCAGAAGAAAGAGCAAAAAAGAAAGAAGAAGAGAGAGTAGTTGATAAAATAAGAACAAAAGCTCTAAAAGAAGCAAGAATTAGAGAAGAAGAGAGAGAAAGAATTAGAGAAGAAGCCCGATTACGAGAAGAAGAAAGAATTAGAGAAGAAGAAAGAAGAAGAATCAAGAAAGAAGTTGGAGAAGAATACTCTTCTAAAACAGTAAATTCTAATATCGAAACAGGAACTATTAATATCAACCAGAAGCAAGAAGCAAAGAATGATGAAGAAGAAAAAAAGAAAGAGGAGGAAAGAATAGAAGAAGCTGTTCGCAGAGCAGAAATGAAAAGAAAAGAAGCAGAAATTTCTTCTCCTTCTGAAAAAGTAGAATCTTCTAATAAGAAAGAAGAAGTTGTTGTTGAAAGCAAAGAAGAGAAAGATGACAAGGAAGAGGAAGAAAAAGAAAGAAAAAGACAAGAAGAGAGGAAAAAAGAAGAGGAGGAAGAAAGAAAAAAACAGGAAGAGGAAGAAAGGAAAAAAGAAGAGAAGAGGAAGGAAAAAGAAAAACAAGAAGAGGAAGAGAGAAAGAAAAGAGAGGAAGAGGAGTTAAAACTAAAAAGAGAGGAAGAGGAGAAAAAAAAGGAAGAAGAAACAAAAGAAGCAGAAAAACCAAAAGAAAAGGAAGTTGAAAAAGAATCAAGCAGTGAAAAAGGCAAAGAAAAGACTGAAAGCACAGATGAAGAAG
>JAIPIL010000014.1 GCA_021734685.1 Minisyncoccota bacterium
AATCAGCCATTTATCAGCTTCCCGTAGGGCGGATCAATTTTATCCATATTCTGCGTTATTCGCGGACAAGGTATTTGGCAATACCTTTTACCGCTCACGCCTTGAATATGAATAAAATTGATTCCGCTAAAGATTATTTAGTTTGTGTCCTATGCTCCCATAATATAACATTAAACTATGAAAGAATACGAATTAACATACCTTATTACTTCCTCTTTTACAAAAGAAGAAGCGGAGAATCATCACGAAAAATTAAAAAAAGATTTTAGTAAAAAAGCTAAATTGTCAGGGAAAGAACAAGCTCCAATAAGAAGAGTTCTTGCTTATGAAATAAACAAAGAAGGAGAGGCATATCTCGCTTCTTTCGGTTTTAGCGCTGAAGAAGAAGATGTTTTAACTCTTGAAGATGATCTGAGAAAAAATAAAGATATTATAAGGCACATAATAACAAAAAAAAGAACTAGAGTTATTAAACAAGAAAGAAAAAGAGGGGCAAAAGCAGAAGATAAAAAAACAGAAGAAAAAAAGAAAGAAGTTAAAAAAACTTCAGCTCCTAAAAAAACTGATTTAAATAGTATTGATGAAAAGATAGAGGAGATAGCATAAAATATTTAAATTACAAATTAAAAATTATTTTTATGAATCTCAACAAAGTCATCATCGTCGGAAGATTAACTAAAGATCCTGAAAAAAGAACTATTCCTGATAGCGGAACAACTGTTGCTTCTTTCGCGGTCGCAACCAACAGTTTTTATAAAGATAAATCCGGAAACAATCAAGAAAAAACAGAATTTCACAACATTGTTATGTTTGGCAATGCTGCTGACAATGCCTCAACTTACTTGAAAAAGGGTTCTCTAGCTCTTTTTGAAGGAAAACTACAAACAAGAAAATGGGAAGATAAAAACGGAAACACAAGATACACAACAGAAATTGTTGCTGAAAAAGTGCAGTTTGGTCCAAAATCAGAAGGAGCAAGTAACTATAACAATGCTCCTCAAAAAAACAGTAATAAACAAGAAGATAATTATAAAGAAAAAGAGATCCCCGTTGTTGACGAGGATGAGATAGATGTAAGAGATATTCCTTTTTAATAATAAAAAAAACTATGCAACAGTGTTACTTTTGTCAAAACAATATTGAAGAGATAGATTTCAAAGACTCTGCAATGCTTTTACGCTTTATGTCTGAGATGTACAAGATAAAATCCAGAAAGAAGACCGGTCTTTGTGCTAGACATCAAAAAAGATTAGCAACCGCGGTAAAAAGAGCAAGATATATGGCTCTCATCCCCTACACCAATCTTTAAAGAGTGGTGTTTTAAAGTAACTCTTTCTTCTTCAACTCTTCTCTGATATCCTTCTCGAGCTTTTTCATAAGCTCGGGATTTTCTTTTAGAAGCTTTTTTGATTGATCAACTCCTTGTCCAAGTTTTTTATCTCCGTAGCTATAAAAACTTCCAGAGCGAGTAATTACCTTCTCTTTTACTCCCATATTTATCAGTTCTCCTTCTTTTGATATTCCTTCATTGTAGTAGATATCAAACTCTCCATCACGGAAAGGAGGCCCTACTTTGTTTTTAACTACTTTTGCTCTAATTCTACTGCCAACAATTTCTTCTTTACTTTTAATCTGAGCAATGTGCGCCAAGTTTATTCTAACCGAAGAGTAAAACTTAAGAGCTAATCCCCCAGAAGTTACTTGTGGATTTCCAAACCTCTGTCCGATGTTAACTCTTGTTTGGTTTATAAATACCACTACTGTTCCTGTTTCAGATATTATTTTAGAAAGTTTCCTTAACGCTGATGACATTAAACGAGCTTGTAGCCCGATATGTTGATCACCAATCTCTCCTGTTATCTCTGCCTTAGGAGCTAAGGCAGCAACCGAATCAACAACAACCACATCAACTTCTTCTGAACGAACCAGTGTTTCAACTATTTGTAGCGCTTGTTCTCCTGAATCAGGTTGAGAGATTAAGAGATCTTCAATATTGACTCCTATTCTTTTTGCATACTGAGGGTCAAGAGCGTTTTCTACATCAATAAAAGCACCAACTTTTCCTTCTTTTTGAGCACTAGAGATGATGTGCAAAGAAAGAGTTGTCTTTCCCGCAGATGCTCCTCCAAAAATTTCCACTACTCTTCCCTTTGGAACTCCTCCTATTCCAAGCGCCAGATCAAGAGAAAGAGATCCCGTTGGAATACTATCAACATCAGTGTTCTGCATCTCGTTAAGACGCATAATAGACCCCTCTCCGAACTGTTTTCTAACTTCATTAATTGTATCCTCTAACTTCTTCTTCAACTCATCATTAGTAGTAGAGGCTTTCTTTTTTTTAGGCATAATATTTAATAATTATTCTATTAAGATTAAATTTTTTCCCACTCTTTGTTTTCTTCGTTTTGTTCGTTTTCGTTGCTTTCGTCTTCTTCGTTTTGTTCTGGTGTTGTTTCTTCTTCTTGTTGAAATGTTTCGTAAACTTCTCTTGGTTTTGCTCCTTCTGAAGGACCAACAACACCGTTGCTTTCAAGCATATCTAATAATCTTGCTGCACGAGCGTAACCAACTTTTAAGCGTCTTTGAAGAAGTGATGCCGATGCTTTTTTGGCAGTAATAACTAACTGCTTTGCTTCTTCATAAAGAGCATCGTCTTCTTCTCCGTAACCTCCATCTATCTCACTCTGAGCCTTTTTGACAAGAGCTTCTTCAAGTTTTTCTGATAAAACATCGTCTTCTTCCATAAATGAGTTTTCTTTCAGCCAAGAAACAACTTCTCTTACTTCTTCCTCAGAAACATAAGGAGCTTGAATTCTTTTTGGTTTAGAGTTTTCTCCAGAGATAAAAAGCATATCTCCTGATCCTAGTAACTTTTCAGCTCCTCCAGTATCAAGAACTGTTCTTGAATCAACTTGGGAAGCAACCTTAAAGCTAATTCTTGATATTATGTTTGCTTTAATAACTCCCGTAATTACCTCAACTGATGGCCTCTGTGTTGCTAAAACAAGATGAATTCCAACCGCGCGAGCCATCTGGGCAATTCTTACAATCCCTGCTTCCATCTCGTTGCCTTTAACTGCCATCAAATCTGCCAACTCATCAATGACAAGAACAATGTAAGGCATCTCTTCAAGGTTTTTCTTTTTTGTGGCGATTTCTCTGTATCCGCCTATGTTTCTACAACCAACTTCCGCTAAAACTTTAAATCTTCTTTCCATCTCTCCAACTAACCACTCCAAGGCATTTACTGCTCTCTCGGCATCGTAAACTATTGATGTTAAAAGGTGCGGAAGATTTGCGTATAAAGAAAACTCCACTCTTTTTGGATCAACCAGAATAAGACGCATATCTTGTGGGGAGTTTCTGTAAATTAAGCTTAATATAAAGGTGTTTAAAAATATTGTTTTACCACTACCTGTTGATCCTGAGACAAGAAGGTGAGGCATCTTTGCTAGGTCAGTATAAGCGGGGTATCCAGCAACATCTTTTCCTGCAACAAATGACAGAGAGCCCATCTTGAAGTACTCCTTGTTCTTTAAAAGAGATCCTAATCCTATCTTTGCTCTTTTTCTGTTTGGAACTTCAATTCCAACAAGTGATTTCCCTGGAATCGGAGCTTCAGTTCTAACCGGATGCATTGCTAAGGAAAGAGCAAGATCGTCAGTAAGCGATGTTATTTTTGACAACTTCACTCCTTCTGCTGGTTTTAAAGTATACTGGGTAACGGCTGGTCCAACATTTATCTCTCCCATCGCCACCGATATGTCAAAGTCTTGAAAGGTCTTCTTTATTATTGATGCGTTCCGTTCTGTGTCTCCCGGATCCGATTCTTCGTCATTGTTAGAAAGCAAACCAAAAGGAGGGACAAGATAAGGGTGGCCTCCTCTTGTTTTTGTTTCTGAGTATTCTTTCTCTTCTTGTTTGTTGTCTTCTTCTTTATCCTTTTTCTCTTCTTTTGGTTTTTCTTTCTTTTCCTGAGAAACAAAAACTTTCTTTATTGTTGACATCTCAGTGCCTTCTTCTTTTTCAGAAAATATCTTTTTAAATACTTGAATAACAGAAAAATCTTCTTTTACGAGATTGCAGATAATAACAACTCCGACAAAAACAAAGATAACGAAAGCGATACAAGTTGTAGTAACCCCTATTGCAGAGTAAAGAGGTTGATTTATTCCACCAATCCATCCTCCTGACCCTTGATTTGATGCTTCTATTATCCCCACTAAACCAATTAAAATTAGAGCAAAAGAGATAAGAAGGGGTGCTAAGAAGTTTTTATACTTTGTTTTAAAGTAAACAAAAGCAGAGACAAAAATCAAAACAGGAACAACGGCCGATGCTTTTCCAAAAACTGCTTCCAGAAATCCTTTTATAACATCACCGATTGTTCCTGCTGAACTTTCTCCAAAAAAGCTAAAAGTAATAATCACCGCAAATAAAACAAGAACAGTTCCGATTATAATCTGTTTTATTTTTTCAGGAAGTAAATCCTCTTTCTGTTTTTTTTCCTTTGGTTTTACTTCACCCTCCTTCTTGTTATCTTTTTTCTTTTTTTTGAACACAATTTTTGCTTAATTTTGAATAATGTCAATCTATTATCTTGCGTAGTCAATTACTCTGCTTTCTCTAATGAGAGTTACTTTTATCTCTCCAGGGTATTTAAGATTTGCTTGAATCTTGTTTGCTATCTCGCGGGTCATCTTTCTTGCTTCCAAATCGCTTACTTTTTCAGGAGTTACTAAAACCCTCACCTCTCTTCCTGCTTGTATTGCGTAACTTCTCTCTACTCCGTTAAAAGAGTTTGCAATATCTTCAAGTTCGTTTAATCTCTTTATGTAGTTTTCAAGAGAATCTTTTCTCGCTCCTGGTCTTGATCCGGAGATAGAATCAGCGGTCTGAACAAGAACTGCTTCAATGCTTTCATAAGGATACTCTTCGTGATGTGACTTCATCGCGTTTATAACTTCTTCTTCAACACCAAACTTTTCAAGAATTCTCATTCCAATACAAACATGAGAACCTTCAACCTGATGATCAAGTGCTTTTCCAATATCATGAAGAAGTCCTGCTTTTTTACAAACTGACGCATTAGCACCAATCTCTTCAGCAAGCATTTCAGCCAAGAAGCTAACTTCCAAGGAGTGAGTAAGAACATTCTGACCATAACTTGAACGGAAGTTAAGTCGTCCCAAAATATTTACTATCTTTGGATCAAGATCTATTATTCCTGTTTCATAAACAACATTCTCCCCTGCTTTCTTTATCTGATTAGACAACTCTTCTTTTGCCTTCTCAACCATCTCTTCAATTTTTGCTGGTTGAATTCTTCCGTCAAAGATAAGTTTTTCCAACGCTATCTTTGCAATGTGTCTTCTTATCGGATCAAAACTTGAAAGGACAACTGTTTCTGGAGTATCGTCAACTATAATTTCCACTCCGGTAAGTTTTTCCAACGCTTTTATGTTTCTTCCTTCTTTTCCAATTATTCTTCCTTTTATATCATCATCTGGAAGAGAAACATTGGTTGTTGTTAATTCGTTTACTTGAGCAGAGGAGTACTTCTGGACAACAGTTGAAAGGATCTCTTTTGCTCTGGTAAGGTATCTTTCTTCTCCTTCTCTTTCTAGTTTGTTTATCTTTCCAATAATATCCACTTCATACTCTCTTTCCAGTTTAACATAAAGTTCTTCTTTTGCTTGTTCTTTGGAAAGACCAGCAACTACTTCAAGTTCTTTTTCAGTTTTTTCTTTCAGTTCTTCAATCTCTCTCTGAATGTCTTTTAACCGTTTTACTTTACTATTAAAAGCTTTCTTTTTATTTTCATAATCGGAAAACTTCTGATCTATCGCATTTTCTCTTTTTAGAATAAACTTCTCTCTTTTGAAAAGTTCTTCATTCTTTTCTCTCTCTTCTTTTTTTGATCTTTCTAATATCTCGTTCTGTTTTTTTCTTGCTTCTGTTAAAAGCTCTTGGCTTTTCTGTCTTGCATAATCAAGACGGCTCTGAACTTTTGTTTCAAGCGCTTTATAATCTCTCTTTGCGATTGACTGACGAGCGAAGTACCCGAGGACCACTCCAATAACCAGCGCAAACGCTGTTACTAAAATCAATAATAATTGTTCCATATTTATTTTTTGTTAAAATTTCAAGTATTTCCATAAAGACTTCTATTATATCTTCTTTTTATCGGAGATTACTTCATCAATAACTCCGTACTCTCTTCCTTCTTCTGAAGACAAGTAGAAGTCACGATCAGTGTCTTTCTGAATCTTTTCAAGGGGTTGTTTTGTGTGTTTAGCAATAATCTTATTTAATCTATCTTTTATCTTTAAAATCTGTCTCGCAGTTATCTCAATTTCTGATGCTTGTCCTCTTGCTCCTCCCATAACTTGGTGCAAAAGAATTTCAGAATTTGGAAGAGCAAATCTCTTTCCGTGAGTTCCAGCGGAAAGTAAAACTGCTGCCATTGATCCTGCCATTCCAACACAAATTGTTGAAACATCACACTTCACATACTGCATCGTGTCGTAAATAGCCATTCCTGCGGTAACTGAACCTCCTGGACTGTTAATATAAATCTTTATGTCTTTTTCTGTGCTTTGACTTGCAAGAAAAAGTATTTGAGCGATAACGGCATTGGCGACATCATCATCTATCGTTGTTCCAAGAAAAATAATTCTTTCTTTTAAAAGACGAGAGTAGATGTCATACGCCCTTTCTCCGTTTTTTGTTTTTTCTACTACTGTTGGTATTAAATGCATAATTTAAATTTTCAATTTGGTAATTTTCAATTTTCAATGAATGACCAAATTTTCTAATGATTTAATTTTCAAAAAATAATTTTAATTTTTTATAAAAACTATAATAGTTATAATGTTTATAAAATTAGGAAATTAAGAAATTGAAAATTTATTGAAAATTGCCAAATTGAAAATTGAAAATTTTTGTATTATTTTGAATTTTAAGTTGTAGTTTTGACTTTTAACTTTCGCGTTTTAATTTTTTATTCTCCCTCCGCTTCTGCTGTTTTTTCTATTTCTTCTTTTCCAATTGCTTTTATGTCAATTCTCCATCCGGTTAGTTTTGCAGCAAGGCGGACATTCTGTCCTTCTTTTCCAATCGCAAGGGATAACTGATCTTCAGGGACACTAACAATCGCCCTGTCTTCTTTCATCTCTATCTCTGACACTTTTGCTGGCGATAACGCTTTTCTTATAAACTCATCTGGCTTATCAACATACTCTACAATGTCCATTCTCTCTCCTCCTAACTCTGAAATAATCGCCTCTACTCTTGTTCCTCTCTGTCCAACTGCTGTTCCTATCGGATCAACTCCTTCTTCTTCAGAATAAACAGCGATCTTTGTTCTTAATCCAGGCTCTCTTGCAATTGATTTTATCTCAACACTTCCGGTTGCTATTTCAGGAACTTCAAGCTCAAAAAGCTTTGATACAAGCTTTGGGAAAGCACGAGAAAGAATTATGCTTGGTCCTCGCATACTATCTTCTACGCTAAGAACATAAAACTTGTGCCTCTGTCCTGCTCTGTAAACCTCTCCCGGAATCTGCTCTTCTTTAGGCATTACACCAAGAACTTTTCCTAGTTCCACAAAAACACTTCTTCCTTCTGCTCTTTGAACAATCCCAGAAACAACTTCTCCTTCTTTATCCTTATACTCTCCCATTATCAACTCTTTTTCTGTTTCTTTTATCTTTTGAAGGATAACTTGCTTCGCTGTTTGGGCAGCAATTCTTCCAAACTCTTGTTTTGATTCAAGCGGGATCTCTATCTCTTCTCCGGGAGTTGGATTTTCCTTAAAATACACTGCTTCTTCAACCAAAATGTGTTTTTTAGGATTATATCTAACTCTTTCGTCTTCTTCGTCTTTTTCTTTCTCGTTATCTTCTTGTTCTGCTAACTCTTCTTCAAAAATGACCATACTGTCGTCAACTATTTTTTTGACAAGCCAAAAATCTGCCTTTCCTGTTTTGGAATCAATGACAGCTTTTATGTCTTCCCCTTTTTCTCTGTATTCTTTCTTATAGGCAGTAGCAAGTGCTTGCTGAATTATCTCCAGCATCTTCTCTTGGGGTATTTCTTTTTCTGCAGCAATCTGAGAGATCGCTGACGCAAATCCTTTTATATCCATAGTTAGTTTTTAATTATATTACTTTTAAAAAATTAATTTTACCTTTCTGAATAACTGATTCTTTTTCTACAATATAATCAATTTCTTCAACAATTTTTCCATCTACTTTTACTCCTTTTTGAGAGATAACTCTTCTTCCTTCCGATTTTGAAGAGACAAGTCCGCTCTCCGTTAAGACTGAGATAATATCATACTGTTTTGGTTTAAACTGAGGAATATCTGTTGGCATCTCTCTCTCGGAAAATGTCTTCACAAAATACTCCTCTGCTTTCTCTGCTTCTTTTTTGGAGTGATAAAAATTAACAACTTCGTGCGCCAGTTTAATCTTTATATCTCTAGGATTTTCTCCTCCTTCTATCGCTTTTTGATACTCTCCAATCTGCTCCATATCAACTCTGGTTAAAAGTGTGAAGTATCTTACTATCAGCTCATCATTTAAAGACATAATCTTTCCAAACATATCCTGTGGAGTGTCTAGAAAGTTAATTGTGTTTCCGATACTGGAACTCATCTTTCTTCCATCTAATCCTTCTATTAAAGGGTTTGTGATGATGTCTTGTGGTTCTTGCTTGTAAAACTTTTGTAGATCTCTTCCTGAAAGAAGATTGAATCGTTGATCCGTTCCTCCGATCTCAACATCGGCCTCTATTGCAACTGAGTCATAACCTTGCATAAGAGGATAGAGAAGTTCTCTTAAAGAAACTCTCTTTCCGGCATTCATTCTTTTGCTTATATTCTCCCTTGAAGCAAAGTGATTAAGTGAGAAAACATCTGCCTGTTTGCCGATCTCAGAGTAACCAAGCTTTCCAAGCCACTCGCTGTTTCTTCTAACTTCCGCTTTTGTTAAATCAATTATCTTTCCTGCTTGTTTTTTGTATGTTTTCAAGTTCTCTTCAATCACTTCTTGTTCCAACATTGGTCTCTCGCTTTCTTTGTCTGATGTATCTCCGATAACTCCTGTGAAGTCACCGACAATAAAAACTATCTGGTGGCCGAGTTCTTGAAAATCTCGCAACTTTAAAAGAGGAATAGAACGACCAAGATGCAAGTTAGGACTAGTTGGATCAATCCCCAACTTAACACGAAGCTTCTTTCCACTTTTAAGTTTCTTTTCTAGATTATCCCGATCAATAATCTCCTCAACTCCTCTCTCCAGCAGTTCTTTTATTTTTAAATCTTTTTCACTCATTATTTAATAATTAACACTCTTATAATAACACAAAACAAACTTTTTCTCAAAGGATAAAAAATATTGTCATAGACATAAGTAAATGATATAATTTTAATATAATATCAAACAACATGCCTTATTTAAAGTTTATATCCGACAAAGATCTCTGTCTTGCTGTCGCTCGTGTAGTCAATATAATTGAAACAGCAGAACATGACGCAGAAATTAAACTACATAAAAATGTTATAGATCCTTTTTCTGCTTTATTCCATGGAGTTACACATTCAATTTCTTATCAAGAATGGATTGAACAAGAAAAAACCCGACAAACTCAAAAAACAATGCAAAATGCTATTGGAGATTTTCATCAAGAAATTTTAGGAGCTATACCCGGATGGAAAGATTTAGGCGTGGGAGGCGGTCTTGATGTTGTAAATGAAGAAAAAAAAATTATTGCAGAATTAAAAAATAAATTTAATACAACAAAAGGTAATCATAAAGTTAAAATTTATGATGCAATTAAGTCAAAACTAAAAATGCCTGAATACGCTGATTATGTTGGATATTTTGTTGAGGTCATTCCACAAGGTAAGAAAAAATATGATAAACCATTCACTCCGCCTGATAATAAAACAAAAAAACGTAGACCTGTTAGAAGCAAAATCAGAGTTATCGATGGTGTAAGTTTTTACGAAATGGCTACTGGAAGAAAAAACGCTCTTCAAGAATTATTTGAAGTTTTACCTCAAGTTTTAGTTAATAAGCACAGATACAAGCTAAGCAAAAAAGAGGCAAAAGATTATTTTAAATTGTTTAAAATGGCTTTTTCTACAAAATAACCTTTGCATAGGCATTGGTTATTTGATATAATTATGATAGATTAAATTTTTATCATTCTTATATGCAAATCAATCAAAAATATTATACAGCAGGCGAAGCCTCTACGCTGTTAAACATATCAATTGATACTATTAGACGCTGGGACAAGTCCGGCTTAATTAAATCATTTCGGAATAATAGAAATGCAAGAATGTTCTTATTGGATGAGATTAAAAGAATCCAAAATAAATCTGGTAGTAAAACTAATAAGTTTAAAATTTTAAAAAACAAGAAAAGATCGCAATACACAACTATTGAACTTTTTGCTGGAGCTGGAGGAACAGCAATAGGTATGGAAAATGCAGGGGTTAAGCATGTTTTATTAAATGAATATGATAAATATGCTTGTGAAACATTACGAATTAATAAACCAAATTGGAATTTAATAGAAGACGACATCCGAAATTTAAAATTTAAAGAAAAGCAAGCAGACATCGTTCAAGGTGGTTTTCCTTGTCAAACTTTTTCTTATGCTGGAAAAAAAATGGGATTTGAAGATATTCGTGGAACTTTATTTTTTGAATTTGCAAGATGTATAAAAGAAGTTAAACCAAAAATTGCTATTGGTGAAAACGTAAAAGGTCTTCTAACTCATGACGGAGGAAGAACCCTAAAAACCATGATTTCTGTTTTAGAAGAATTGGGCTACAGAGTAAAGTATAAAGTACTTCGTTCACAATATTTAGATGTATCACAAAAAAGAGAGCGTTTGATAATTATTGGGGTACGAAATGACTTGAATATTCCTATTTCATTTCCCAAAGAAAAAGATTACATCATCCCATTGCGTGAAGCACTGTATAAATGCCCAAAATCCGAAGGTCAAAAATATCCCGAAAAAAAACATAAAATTTTAGAACTTATTCCACCAGGTGGGTATTGGAGAGATTTACCAGAAAAATTACAAAAAGAATATATGGGAGCAAGTTTTTTTATGGGAGGAGGAAAAACTGGCATGGCAAGACGACTTTCATGGGATGAACCATCATTGACATTGACTTGTAGTCCAGCCCAAAAACAAACCGAACGATGTCATCCCGAAGAAACTCGCCCTCTCACAGTTCGCGAATATGCTAGAATCCAAACATTCCCTGATGACTGGAAATTTGCAGGTTCAATTTCACAACAATATAAACAAATTGGAAATGCAGTACCAGTAAATCTTGCCTACCATATTGGTGATACCATCATAAAAATGTTAAAAAGAGAAGTTAAAGAAGAAAATACAAATTCAATTTTCTCACAACAACAACTATTTTCTTCTTGATATTAAGCAACAAAAATTGATTATTATGAAAAAAACATTAAGAAAAAATTGGTATTTAGGATTTTTTGGATTCTTTGCTTTCTACGGAGTAGTTGGAATTACTGAACAAGAATGGGGCTTAATGCTATGGTTTGTTTGGATAGTATGGTTCATCTACTTCATCCCCGTAAAAAAATGAACAAAAAAACTTTAATCATACTTGTTGTAATTTTAGCTTTCATCGCTATTAGTGTTGGTGTGTTTTTTGTTTTGCAAAAAGATATACTTCCCAATAATCAAGCTGGAGATAAATGTGGTGATGGAATCTGTGATGAAAAGGAAAAAGCTAATCCTGAATTATGTCCGGAAGATTGTGAAGGAGATGTTCCAACAACTGTCTTTGATTTAAAATACTCAAGTGTAGAGAGTGACGCTGTTAAATTAGATTTGTATTTTCCAGAAAAAACTTGTAACGGCAAACTACCATTAATAGTTATGATTCATGGTGGAGCTTTTAAAGCTGGTGATAAATATCCAGCAGATACTTCATTTTTGACCGATAACTGCTATGCTGTGGCCTCAATAAATTATCGCCTAAGTGATGAAGCAATTTTTCCTGCTGGAAATTATGATGTTAAATCTGCTGTTAGATGGTTAAGAGCTAATGCAGATAAATATAATCTAGATTCAGAAAATTTTGGGGTTATGGGGGGAAGTGCGGGAGGTTATTATTCTTCATTTTTGGGAACAACTGGTGATATAAAAGATTTTGATGCCGGAGATAATCTTGAATACTCCAGCGCAGTTCAAGCTGTTGTTAATCAATATGGGATTGCAGATTTTTCAACCCTTGCTCAAAATAGAAAAGATTTAGAACTACCTGGGAGTATCGTAGAGTCAAATTATCTTGGCTGTGATATACGCTCTGCCGATTGCACTAATGCGGTTAAAGCAAGCCCAATTAATTATGTATCAAAAGAAGACCCTCCATTTTTTATTTTGCACGGAGAAGAAGACACTCAAATTCCCATAAACCAAAGTCAGGATTTCTATAAAAAACTCCAAAATACGGGTGTGATATCAGAGTTTATTAGTATTCCAGGCGCAGGTCATGGTGGCAAAGAATTCAACAACTACAAACCACAAATATTAAGTTTTTTTAATGAACATTTAAAATAAACTAAACCAACCCGATAAAAAAAATGGCACAGGTCCGACCTGTGCCATTAGTGTTTTTTTATTTTTTTAAGACACTATCTAGGAATAG
>JAIPIL010000015.1 GCA_021734685.1 Minisyncoccota bacterium
GAGTTGATTTCAAGAAACGACGACGAAAGGTAGCGTCTAGCTACATTGAGGAGGAGTGACGCAGAAATCAGCCATTTATCAGCTTCCCGTAGGGCGGATCAATTTTATCCATATTCTGCGTTATTCGCGGACAAGGTATCAGATAGAGTACCTTTTACCACTCACGCCTTGAATATGAATAAAATTGATTCCGCTAAATTGAATATAGTTTGTATTCTATACCCTATCTTTGAGGTCTTTGTAAGGCGACTATACTAAAGGTGCTCCACCTGTTCCCATTCCGAACACAGAAGTGAAATCCTTTAAGGCCGATGGTAGTCCGTAAGGGCGAGAGTAGGTAGTCGCCCTACAAAGACCTTAAAGACCTTGAAGAAGAAAAAAAACCACACTGGGTGGTTTTTTTGTTTTACAAACGAGCTATATATTGCTATAATTACGGCTATGATTAAGAAAAATAACCGTTTTTTATTTGTTTCTTTTTTGCTGATAATTTTTCTACTAGTTAGTTTTTTTACATCAGCATCTTCAGTTATTAAAAATACTACTTTTAAAATAACAGGATCTTTACAGGAAAAGATAACAGAGAAGGGGAGTGATTTTTTTGAAACTTTTAGTGCCTTTAAAAATACTAGCGCATTAAAAGATGAAGTTAAAAAACTTCGTATTGAAAATAAAAAACTCTTAGTAGAGTTGTCTAAAATGGAAGAAGTAAGACAAGAAAATCAAATAATTAGAAAGGTGGTTGATATTGAAATTAAAGAAGATGAGAAGAGAGTTATTGCAAATGTTCTTGGAAAAGATTTAAGCGGATTTCAAATAATAATATCTCATCAAGAAAACAGTATTAAAGTTGATGACCCCGTTCTTACTCCAGAAGGAGTTTTAATTGGAAGGGTTATAGAAAGTTACGGGACTTCTTCTAAAGTTTTATTATTAGCAAGCAAAGAAAGTTCTTTTGAAGTAAAAGTTCAAAATGATGATGCCCCGATTGGTATTATAAGTGGAAATGAAGACGACTTGTTACTATTAGATCTTATCCCCCAAGACAAGAAGATAGAAGTAGGAGATAGGGTAGTTACTCTTCCGATAGAAGAAACAGTTAGCAGAGGGATATTTATCGGAGAAATAGTTGAAGTAGTAAGAGATGATGTAGAAAATTTCACAAAAGCATATATAGAACAAGATATTAATCCTCGTTATCTTGACTACTTGGTTGTTATTACAAAAGATGATAAGTAAAAAAAAACTAAAAACAATTAAATTAATTTTAATTGCTCTACTTGCAACAGCAATGTCTTTGTTTCTAAGTAGTTTTCTTTTCAGTTCTTTCTTTCTTTATTCTCTTTTCTTTATTCTTTTTCTGGTTTCTGTTCTGTTTTCTCTAATAGAAGACCCTCAAAAAAAAGAAAGTTATTTTTTATCATTTTTTCTTGGATTCTGGCTTGATGTTTTTTCTTTATATCCAGTTGGTTTTCATATTTTAATTTTGCTTAGTATCACTTTTCTAATTAAGGTGGTTGTTAAAAGATATGTTCGGATTTAATTTTTTTAAAAAAAGAAAAAGATACCTTGAAAGCGACATTGAACCGCATGAAGTTTTTATAGACACTTTAGCAGAAAAAAAAGAGAAAGAAATTGGAATTTCAAAAAAAAGAATAGAAGTTCACCTTTCTTTAAAGATTCTTTATACTTTTGTTTTTTTCTGTTTTTTTGTAATTTTTGTTTTAATCGGAAGATCTTTTTATATGCAGATTGTTCAAGGAGAACATTATTCTTTACTGGCTACTCGTAATTTTTTATCAATTTCAAGCAACCAGACATCACGAGGAATAATATATGACAGAGAACACAACCAACTTGTATATAACAACCCTCGGCATGATCTTTATTTTCAGAAGACAAGAATATCTTCTGCTGAAGAGGAGGCGATTAACGAAGTTGCTCTACTCCTTGGTTATGATTTTCAAGAAATAATGGAAAGAGCAGATAGCAGTAATGGAGTTCCAGTTGTTATTAAAAAAGGATTAAGCCACGAAGATCTGATTAAATTAAAAACAAAAATAGATCAGTTGTCTGGTTTTTATATAGAAAGTAGTATGGGTAGAAAGTATGAAAACGGAGAGTCTTTTGCTCACATTTTAGGATATGTGGGAAAGATAGACATAGAAACGCTAAGAGAAAATCCTGAAAAATATAAAATAAATGATTATGTTGGAAAAACTGGAGTTGAAAAGTATTATGAAGAATATCTATCAAGAGCAGGAGAAAAAATTGAAATAGAGAGAGATGTTGTTGGTGATGTTCAAGAAAGAAAAGTTCTTGAGTCAGAAAGTGTAGGAGAAAATATTGTTCTTACAATTGACCCTAAATTACAAGAGATAGCTTACCGAAAAATAACAGAGAAGTTGGAAGAGATGGGTCTTAAAAAAGCTGTTTTAGTAGCGATGGATCCAAACACAGGAGAATTGTTAGCAATGGTTAGTGTTCCAAGCTTTGATAATAATATTTTTAATCAAAGTATAAGCTCTGAGACATATAAAGAGTTGTTTGAGAGTAGAGATGGGGTATTTTTAAACAGAGCTATTTCTATCGGGTATCCAACAGGATCAGTAATTAAACCTCTTTTAGCAGTAGCAGCTCTTGAAGAAGAGATCATCTCGCCTGATAAAGAAATATACAGTAAGGGGTATATAACTATTCCTAATCCATGGAATCCTTCAGAGGTGACAATATTTAGAGATTTTCAAGCTCACGGATGGAGAGATATGAGGGAGGCAATCGCAGTTTCAAGTAATGTTTATTTCTATTCAATAGGAGGAGGTTATGAAGATCAAGAAGGATTAGGAGCAACAAGAATAAATAAATATCTTCGTCTTTTTGGATGGGGAGAAGAAACAGGGGTTGATATTTATGGAGAAGAAAGTGGATTTATTCCAACCCCTGAATGGAAGCAAGAAAATTTAAATGATATTTGGCGAATCGGAGATACTTATAATCTTTCTATCGGGCAAGGTTACTTGTCTGTAACTCCTTTACAAGTTACAACTTCATTTGCTAGTATTGTTAACGGAGGAGTTTTGTTAAAGCCATATATTGTTAAAGAGATAATAGATGATAACGGAGTTTTGACAAAACAGTTTGAAACAGTAATAATAAGGGATAATATTGCAAAGCGAGAAAATTTGGAAATAGTCAAAGAGGGAATGAAAAAAACAGTAGAAATTGGAACCGGAAAAGCGTTGCAAGATTTAGAAATGACAGTTGGAGCAAAAACAGGAACAGCACAAACATCACGAGTCGGAGTAACTAACAGTTTAATATCTTTATTTGCTCCTTATGACGATCCAGAGATAGTAATGACAATTATTGTAGAGGAGATTGATGGCGTTGTTCCGGTAGCTGTTCACCTCGCTCGTGATATACTTTTAGAATATTATGAAGGGGAATCCCTCTAAAATTGAGCATTATTCGTAATAATTTGTAGTAATATGAAAAAGTGTTTTACAAAAGAAGCAATAGAAAAATTAAAAAAAGAACTTTATCGCTTAGAAAACGAAAAAAGAAATGAAGTTGCTGAAAAATTAAAATACGCAGCATCTTTTGGTGATCTTAGTGAAAATTCTGCATACGACGAAGCGAAAGATGAACAGAATATGCTAGAGAGTAAAATTTCTCAGTTAAGACAGACAATTAAAGAAGCAACAATAATAGAAAAAGAAGGAAGGGGGGGGAGTGTTGTTCAAATGGGGTCAAAGATAACAGTAGAGAGCGATGAAGAAGAAGATGTTTTTGAAATTGTAAGTGGAACAGAGTCTGACCCTTTAAGTGGTAAAATATCCTGCGAATCACCGATCGGAAAGAGTTTCTTAGGAAAAAGTATTGGTGATGAGTGTTTAATTAATACTCCATCAGGGGAGGTTAAATATAAAATTAAAACAATAGAATAGTTATGGATCGTGAAAAATCATTAAAGTTAGTAAAAAATTATGTTAAAAATGAAAACAGCATTAAACATATGCTTGCTGTTGAAGCGGTCATGAGAGCCTTGGCTGAAAGATTCGGTGAAGATAAAGACTTGTGGGGATTAACTGGACTAGTTCATGATATAGACATGGAAATTGTTGATTACCGAAACAATCCTGAACTTCACGGGAAAAAGGGTGTAGAAATTTTAAAAAATGAAAACTTTTCTGAAGAAGTAACTAATGCCGTTCTTGCACATAATAAAAAAACAGGGAAGAGCAGAGATACGCTTCTTGAAAAAGCAATATACTGCACAGATCCTTTAACTGGACTTATAGTTGCAAGTGTTTTAGTTTTGCAATCAAAGAAGATAGAAGATCTTTCAACTTCTTCGGTGTTAAGAAGGTTTAAAGAAAAATCTTTTGCAAAAGGAGCAGATAGAGAAGTAATATCTGCTTGTAGTGAAATCGGATTAACGCTAGAAGAGTTTGTTGAAGTAGGGGTTAGTGCAATGCAAAAGATAAACAAAGAGCTTGAATTGTAGTAATTATAAATTATTAAAAAAATAAAAATATGATGGACATAAAGTTTATAAGAGAAAACAAAGAAGTGATGAAAAAGACTGTTTCTGAAAAAAGAATTGATCTTGATGTAGATAAACTTTTGTCCTTGGATGAAAAAAGAAGAGATCTTATAAAAAAAATAGAAGAACTTAGAGCTGAACAGAACAAACTTACAAAAGATGATATTGAAAAAGGAAAGGAAGTAAAAGAAGAGATTAAAAAAATATCTCCTGACTTGAAAAAAATTGAGGAAGATTATGGTGCAATGATGCTTCTTGTTCCAAATGTTCACTCTGAAGATACACCAGTAGGGGATGACGATAATGACAATGTAGAAGTTTCTAAGTGGGGAGAGGTTCCAAATTTTTCTTTCACCCCTAAAAATCATATTGAGATCGGAAAAGAACTTGATATTATTGATTTTGAAAAAGGAGTAAAAACAAGTGGTTTTAGAGGTTATTACTTGAAAAATGAAGCCGCTTTTATGTCTCTTGCTTTGCTCTGGTACTGTATTGAAAAAATGACAGAAAAAGGATTTACACTGATGATTCCACCAACAATTTTAAGAGAGTTTGCCTTACTTGGAAGTGGACACTTTCCATTTGGAAAAGAAGAAGTTTATCAGATTGCTAATCCAGGAAAACTTTCCGATGGTAGTAGCGTTAAAGAAAAACTATATCTTGGTGGAACCTCAGAGCCAGCTCTTTTGGCTTACTATGCAGACACCCTCTTTCAAGAAAAAGAACTTCCAGTAAAAGCCTGTGCTTTTTCTCAGTGCTACCGTTCAGAGGTTGGAAGTTATGGAAAAGACACTAAGGGACTGTATCGTGTCCGTGAGTTTATGAAAGTGGAACAAGTAGTGCTTTGTAAGAATGACTTAGAAGAATCAAATCGCTGGCTAGAAGAGATGAAAGGAATATCTGAAGAAATTCTTCAAGATCTTAAGCTTCCTTACCGAGTAATTCAAGTTTGCACTGGTGATATGGGGGCTGGAAAACACAAGATGTATGATATAGAAACATGGATGCCATCAAGAGAATCTTATGGAGAAACACACTCTGATTCTAATTTAACTGATTGGCAACCACGAAGATTAAATATTAAGTATAAAAACAAAGAAGGGGAGAGAGAGTTTGTTCATGCCTTAAACAACACTGTCATCGCTTCTCCTAGAATACTAATTGCTATCTTGGAAAACTACCAGAAAGAAGATGGAAGTATTGCCGTCCCAGATGTTCTAAAAAAACACCTTCCTTTTGATGAAATAAAAAAGAAAGCGTAAAATGATAGATTATTCTATATCAAAAAAAGAGTGGGATAATTTTTTGAAAGAAAAAAAAGGGAGTTTTTTACAATCAGTGGAGTGGGGTGACTTTAAAAAAAAATATCAAGAAGTAGAAAGAATTCAACTGAAAGAAAGCAATAAAATAAAAGGAGTTTGTCAGTTTTTTAAAGAGAATAACAAACTAGGAAGATATTTTTACATCCCTTTTGGTCCAGTTTCTGATGATGAAAAAGTAAAAGAAGAACTCTTGAAAGAGGTGATAAAGATAGCAAGAAAAAAAAAGGTGCTTTTTATCAAAATAGAATCAAAAAAACACCTTAATTTTGGCGTAAAATCTTATCACAGAATACAACCTAAAAAAACTTCCATTCTAAATATAGAAGAAGATTCCGATCTTCTTTTAAAAAAATTCAGAAAAAGCACTCGCTATAATATAAAACAAGCAGTTAAAAAAGGAGTAACGATTGAAAAAGGGGAAACCATTGAAGATTTTTTCAAGATTCTTGAAGAGACGAAAGAAAGACAAGGATTTTCAACTTACAGCAAGGATTATTTTCAAGAGTTAGTAGAAAAAAATAGCAGTGATGTTTTTTTAGCAAAACACAAGGGAAAGGTAATAGCAGGAAGTATTGTTCTTTATTTCGGAGAGGTTGCAACTTATCTACACTCAGCTTTTGATTATAGGTATCAGAATATGAACGGAACTGCACTTATTGTTTTTGAGTCAATCAAGCAGTCAAGAAAAAATGGTTGTAAATATTATGATTTTTGGGGATTGGATGAAAAAAAATATTTAGGAGTAACCAAGTTTAAAAAAGGATTTAAAGGAGAAGAAGTTGTTTACGAAGACACAAAAGATATTCCTTTAAAAAAAGGGCAATATTTTATTTATTATCTTGCTTCTGTTGCAAGAAGTTATTTAAAATGAAAAAAATACTTGAGTTTTTGCTGAAAATTATAACCATTCTGATTATTCGGAAGTATCATCCGTTGATTATTGGAGTCACAGGAAGTGTCGGAAAAACATCAACCAAGGAAGCTATTTACTCGGCTTTTTCTGATAGAAAGAATATAAGAAAAAGTTCTGGAAACTTGAACACGGAAGTAGGAGCTCCTCTTGTTTTTTTTAAAGAAAAAAAACCCGGAAAAAATATTTTTGAGTGGTTTCTGATAATCATAAAAGGAATTTTCCTTGTTATCAAGAAAGATAAAGATTATCCTGAAATGATTATTTCTGAGATGGCAGCAGATAAACCAGGGGATTTAGATTATTTGGGAAGTTTCATTAAACCAAACATATCTATTATAACTGCCGTAGGAGAAGTTCCAGTCCATGTTGAATTTTATAAAAGTGCAAAAGAAGTAGCTGAAGAAAAAAGAAAAATAATTGATGCAACAAGCAAAAAGGGGGTAGTTGTTCTTAATAACGACGATCCTTATGTTTCAAAAATGAAAAGCGATAAAAGAAATTTTATTTCTTTTGGATACAGTAAAGAAGCAGATGTTGTTATAAAAGAGTTTGAAACAAAGTCAATTAAAGGATCTTCAGGAGTTATCTCTTATAAAGGTCAGGATCTTCCTTTCTTCCTTCCGTTTTGCATTGGAGACTCCTTCGCTTATATAGCAGCTAGTGTTTTTAGTGTTGGAGTTTCACTTGGAATTAATCCTAATAATGTTATAAAATCATTAAAAAAAATTCGTCCAGCAAGAGGTAGAATGTGTCCGATTAAGGGATTAAAAAATACATTTCTCATTGATGGAAGTTACAACGCATCACCTTTATCAACAAAATCAGCACTGCTAACTTTAAAAAAAGTGGAAGGAAAGAAAAAAATTGCAGTTATTGGTGATATGTTAGAGCTTGGAAAATATTCAGCAAACGAACACCGAAAAATAGGAAAACTAGCTGTTGATTGTTGTGATTATCTTTTTGCAGTAGGGGGATCTTCATCTATTGTTGAAAAATCAGCACTTTCTGAAGGAATGAAAAGAGATAAGGTTTTTTCTTTTTTAAAATCAGGAGATGCTGTTGAAGAGATTGAAAAAACAATATCTTCAGGAGATGTTGTTTTAATAAAAGGGTCACAAGGGGTTAGAACAGAAAAAATTGTTTATGCTTTAATGCGCGATCCAGAAAAAGCAGAAGAAAAACTGGTTCGCCAAGATGCTTATTGGAAAAACAAATGACAAGATATATATCAAGAGAAAAAAAGAAAAAAAAGAAAAAATTACTTCCAGGAAGTGGTTTTTTTAGTTATCTTTTTCTTTTTTTATCTTTATCTTTTTTATTTTTTTACTTTTTAGGAGTTAATAAATTTATAGAAGTTGACTCTTTTGTCGTTAATACTGATCAAGAAACGATTCTTTCTGAAGAAGAGTTAGTGAAAAAAATAAAAAATTCCACGGAAAATGATTTTTTATTTTTTTCAACAAAAAGTATCTTTTTAGTTAATAAACAAAAAATAATAAACAAAATTAAAAACAACGAACCAACAACAAAAGAAGTTTTTATTGAGAAAGTTTTTCCTTCAAAGTTAATAGTCAATATTACAAGCAGAACTCCAAGTCTTGTGTGGTGCAAAGATGAAAAACTTGAAAACTGTTTTTATACAGACGAAGAAGGTGTTGCTTTTAAAAGAGATGAAAAAGAAAATGATTTTTTAATTTTTGTAAATAGCTCTAAGTTTAACCTTGGTGACTCAGTAATTAGTAAAGATCTTATTGAGAAACTTTTTTATCTTGAGAAAGAACTTTCCAAAATAAACTTTCAAGTTTCTTTTTTTAATATAACTGACAAAGGAGTAATAAAGGCTCTAACTAGCAATGAATTTATAATATATTTTTCAAGTAGTAGCGTTGAAAGAGAGATTGAAGGATTAAGAGCGCTAATTAGCAAAATACCAGAAGAAGAGATGGAGGAGGTTGAGTATATTGATTTAAAATTTAAAGATATAATTTTATTAAAATAAGAGGTGAATCTTTATTGGCACTCTTGACAAAAGATTGCTAATTTTCTATTATTATGTATGGACGGTATAATAACAGAAAGACAAAAAAATATACTTCAAATTGTTGTTCGTGAGTATATAGAAAGCGGAAGTCCAATAAGCTCTAAATTTATTGAGGCAGAATATGATCTAGGAGTCTCTCCTGCAACAATAAGAGCTGAGCTTTATGATTTGGCAAGAAAAGGATACCTTTATCAACCCCACACATCGGCAGGAAGAGTTCCGACTGACAGGGGATACCGTTTTTTTGTTGATTCTTTAAGCGAGATAGAAGTTAAAAGATTAGAGTATAAGTTAGCAAGAGAGATCGCAAAAATACAAGAAGAAGTCGTTGGAAAAATAAAGTTTATAAGAGAATATACAAGACTACTTGCTAACACTTCATCAACACTAACAATATCTTACTTTCCTCGGGAAAACATCTTACTGAAAGAAGGCTGGTCAAAAGTGGTAAATGATCCTGAGTTTGAAAATATAGAAAAAGTTCGTGATTTTATGGCCTTGGTTGGTGATTTTGAAGACAACATAGATTCTTTTTTAACAAACGAAAACAAAAATTGTGTTCGTGTCTATATCGGAGATGAAAATTCTTTTTCTGGGAAAAAAGACTTTAGCGTTCTAATTTCTTCCTGCACTATTTCAAGAAGAAAGGGTCTTTTAGCGATAATGGGACCAAAAAGAATGCCATACGATAGAAATATATATTTAGTAGAATCAATTATAAAGTTATTAAAAAATTAATATAGAGATGAAAAAAGAGAATGACAAATTAAAAATTACAAAAATAAAAAAAATTGCAAGAAAAATAAGACAAGAAAGAGATGATTACTTGGACGATTTAAAAAGAGCAACAGCAGATTTCATAAACTATAAAAATAAAGAAGGAGAAAGAATAACGAGTGCAGTTAACAGAGAGAAAGAAAAAATAATTTTAAAAATGATCAGTGTTTTGGACAATTTTGAAAGGGCAACTGTTGAAATTGAAAAAAAAGAGGAAGGAGATGATATGATTGCTGGAGTTTTGGCAATAAAAGAACAGATAAAAAAAGTTTTAGAAAGTGAAGGTGTCGTTGAAATAAGTGCAGTTGGAGAAGAGTTTAACCCTGAGTATCACGAAGCAATTGATGTTGTAGAAAGCGAAGAACTTGATAGTGGTATGGTTTTAGAAGAACTTCAAAAAGGTTATCTTTTAAATGAAAAGGTGATTCGTTCTTCAAGAGTAAGAGTAGTAAAGTAATAACCGACAAATAATGAAAATATAAGTTATTTGTCTTGAAAAAAATGAGTAAAATATTAGGAATAGATTTAGGAACTACTTTTTCAGCAATGGCAGTTATTGCTGAAGGAGGAGAAGCAAAAATAATTGAAAACAAAGAAGGAGAAAGGACAACACCTTCTGTTGTGGCAATAAGCAAAAAAGGAGAAAGAATGGTTGGGGCAATTGCCAGAAGGCAACAAGTCACAAACCCAGAAAATACAGTTTTTGCCGTTAAAAGATTAATTGGAAGAAGATTTGATGATCCAGAAACAAAAGAAATGAAAAAAACGATTCCTTATCAGATAAGAAAGGAAGAAGGGGGAGAAGGAGTTGAAATTAAACTTGGTGAAAAGTGGCACAAACCAGCAGAGATATCAGCAATGGTTCTTCAGAAACTTAAAAAAGATGCTGAAGAAAAAATAGGAGAAAAAATAACTGAAGCAATAATAACTTGTCCAGCTTATTTTGACGATGCTCAAAGAAAAGAAACAAAAATTGCTGGAGAGATAGCAGGATTTAATGTTCGTCGTGTTATTAACGAACCAACAGCAGCAGCGCTTGCTTACGGTTTAAACAAAAAGAAAGATCATCAGATTGTTGTTTATGACTTTGGGGGAGGAACTTTTGATGTTTCCATTCTAGATGTTGGAGATGACACTATTGAAGTTAAAGGAACAAGTGGAGACAGTCACTTAGGAGGAGAAGACTTTGACAACCGTATCGTAAACTGGTTAATAGAAAGCTTTAAAAATGACCACGGAATTGATTTATCAACAGATCCTCTTGCTTTACAAAGACTAAAAGAAGAGGCAGAAAAAACAAAAAAAGAGCTATCAACAACAATGCAGGTTGATATTAACATTCCTTTTATTACTTCTGATGAATCAGGTCCAAAACATTTAAACTATTTACTGACTCGTGCAAAATTTGAAACAATGGTTGAAGATTTTATAGACCGATCAATAGAGTTAGTAAAGAAAACAATTGACAACTCTGGAATAAAAGTTGAAGAGATAGAAGAAGTTGTTCTGGTTGGAGGGCAAACAAGAATGCCAAAGATTCAAGAAAGAGTAAAAGAAATTCTAAAAAAAGAACCGAACAGAGAAATTAATCCTGATGAAGTTGTTGCTGTTGGAGCAGCAATTCAAGGAGGAATAATGGGCGGTGATGTAAAAGATGTTCTTCTTCTTGATGTTATTCCTCTTTCTCTTGGGATTGAAACGCTGGGAGGAAAAAACACAACTTTAATTGAAAAAAACACCGCTATTCCAACTCAGAAAACAGAAGTATTCTCAACAGCAACTGACAATCAGCCTTCTGTTCAAATTCACATCCTCCAGGGAGAAAGAGCAATGGCACAAGACAACAAGTCACTTGGTCAGTTTATTCTTGACGGAATCCCTCCTGCTCCTCGTGGAGTTCCTCAGATTGAAGTTAGTTTTGATATTGATGCCAACGGAATTCTTAATGTTTCAGCAAAAGACAAAGGAACAGAGAAAACACAGTCAATAAGAATTGAAGGAAGTTGTGGTATCTCTGACGAAGAGGTAGAGAGGATGAAGAAAGAAGCAGAAGAGTATGCAAAAACAGACAAAGAAAAAGAAGAGCTGATTGATATTAAAAATCAAGCTGATCAGATCGCTTACAGTTCTGAAAAAATGCTTTCTGATTCAAGAGACAAGCTTCCTGAAGAGATGGCCACAAACCTTGATAATGCAACAAAAGAATTAAGAAAAGTTCAAAACGTAGAAGATAAAGAAAAAATAAAAGAAAAGATGGAAGAGTTAAACAAGGTTGCACAAGAAGCAGGAAGACATATTCACGAACAAGCACAAAATGATCAACAGCCTAAAGAAGGAGAAGAAGCATCAACAACTGATGAAGAAGATAAAAAAGCGGGAGAAGAGACACAAGAGGGTGATTATGAAGAAAAATAAAGCAGTTCTCTATGGAAGATTACTATAAAACCTTAGGAGTCTCAAAAAGTGCTTCAAAAGAAGAAATCAAAAAGGCATACCGAAAACTCGCTCACAAACACCATCCTGATAAAGGAGGAGATGAAAAAACTTTCAAAAAAATAAGTGAAGCGTATCAAGTGTTGTCAAATGATAACAAAAGAGCGCAGTATGATCGCTTTGGAAAAAGTGGAC
>JAIPIL010000016.1 GCA_021734685.1 Minisyncoccota bacterium
TACAAACAGTAAGGGTTTCGGGAGCTTGTACTTTCTACTTTTCTTTCAAGTCCTTTGGACTTGAAAGCAGGGTATCTCTTAAAAAGAAAAAGATTACCCCCCCCACCGTCATTCTGAGGCGATAGCCGAAGAATCCCATTGTTTAGGTGTTAAATTCCAAATTACAAAATCCAAATGTCAAATCAAACCCAAATGACAAAAATCCAAAACAACATGAAACCCCACTCCGTCATTGCGAGCCCCGTAGGGGCGTGGCAATCCCGTGTACATATCTGGATGTGTATATATTTGATACGACTGATTATTCTTTATATCTTAATGGCGACTTAGAGGTTTCGGAAGCTCATGGTATTACTCCTGGTGATGATAACCTTAATCTTAATATCGGGAAGTGGACGAGTTCAGGTTACTGGACTAGTGGCCAAATCGACGACGTCCGCATCTACAACCGCGCCCTCTCCGAAGACGAAGTAAAATACCTATACGAAACAACCGCCCCCAACTACGAATAGAGTAAAACACACGGATTTACACAAATAAGAACACAGATAAACACAGATAACAAAAAAAGTCCCCGAGGTGAGACCTCGGGAAACCTTCTATGTCAAATAATCCAAAATTTGAAACGGGAGAAATTTATCATATTTACAATAGAGGAGTTGAAAAGAGAGATATTTATATAGACAAATCTGATTATTTTAGGTTTGTCTATTCTCTTTATGAATGCAATGACGAAAATGCTGTTAGTATGCGAGAACGAATAGAAGAAAGAATAAAAAGAAATTCCCGAGGTGAGACCTCGGGAAACGATGACAGAGAGAGGATAGTAGAGCTTTTGGCATTTACACTTATGCCTAATCATTATCACTTAATTATTCGGCAGTTAGTTGATGGTGGAATTTCTCTTTTTATGAAGAAACTTGGCAATGCTTATGTAGGATATTTTAATGATAAATATAGTAGGAAAGGAGTGGGCTCTATTTTTCAAGGATCTTTTAAGGCTGTTCATGTTAAAACTGATGAGCAGTTTATTTATCTTGTTTGGTATGCCTTTACTAATTCGTTAGATCTTTTAGAAAAGAACTGGAGAGAAGATGGAATAAAAGACATTAAGAAGGCAATTAGCCATATGAATTCATATAAGTGGTCAAGTTATTTAGATTGTATCGGTATAAAAAACTTTCCTTCAGTAACAAGTAGGGAGTTTTTAATGGATAATTTTGGTGGAGAAAAAGAAATAAAGCAATTTATTGAAGAACGAATTATTGATTCAGAAAAAACAAAAAATAGCCTATCAAAAACAAAATCCTTAACTCTGGAATAATCCCCGAGGTCTCACCTCGGGAGCTCCCGAGGGGAGACCTCGGGGATTCAGGGATTTGACAAAGGATGGCTGTTGTGTATACTTTAGGCATATGGCTAAAACTACTATCAATATAAAAGCAGATAAAGAAGTCAAAGAAGAGGCACAAAAGGTGGCTAAGGAGCTTGGTATGCCTCTTTCCACTATTATAAATGCTTACTTAAATCAACTTATTAGAACCAAAGAAGTTCATTTTTACACCGAAGGAGAATTAAAACCGCATGTAAAAAAGAGATTAGATCGTCTTATGAAGGAAGCTAAAGAAGGAAAAAATGTTTCTCCTGCTTTTAATAGCGCTAAAGATGCCATAGATTATCTTAATTCATAAGATGAGAATAGAATTTCATCGTATATTTAAAAAAAAGTACAAAAAGATACCTTTGAAAATTAGGCGTCAATTTGATAATCGTCTCCTTTTTTTTGAAAAAGACAGATTTAATCCTTTATTAAAAAATCATCCCTTAACTGGAGACAGAAAAGGGCAGTATAGTATCAATATTACTGGAGATTGGCGTGCTGTTTATTTTCTGCAAGACAAAAACACAGTTATTTTTTTAGATATAGATATTCACAGTAATCTTTATAAATAAAGAAGTGAGAAAGGTGCAACCTTTGTTACTTCTTGACAGGTTTGTTTTTTTTGGGATATAATGATTTATATTAATTTAATATAAATATAATAGTTGTTATTTATGTTTATGAAGTTGGAGGGAGGTCATAAACTTTTTTTTGAGAAAACCAAGGATTTTTTGCTTGATCTGTTTTTTCCTAAGTTTTGTGTGGGGTGTGGTTGTGAGGGGGAGTTTGTCTGTAGTGATTGCTCTCTTTTTTTATCGGAGGCTAGTTTTATCTGTCCTAGTTGTGAAAAGAGTAGTTATCTAGGAGAGAGACATCTGAAGTGTCGAAAAAGAGGATTTCCCGAGGGGCTGGTGAATCTTTGGGATTATGAGGGGGTGGCAAGAAAAGGGATTCATCAAGCAAAATATGATTACTATATCGCCGAAATTTTGAACGATCTAATGGATCGTTTTTTTGTTCGTCTTGGCGATAACAAGAGCAGAATCTCTTCTTTTCTAAACTTTCTTTATCAAGAAGATACAGTTATTACTTTTGTTTCTGCCTATAAAGTGCGAGCGAGTGTGAAAGGTTTTAATCAGAGCGAGGTTATCGCTAGAAATCTAGGAGAGAAGACAAAAAAAGAAGTTGTTGATCTTTTGAAAAAAACAAAAAAGAATGTTTCACAGACCAATCTTAATAGAGAAGAGAGAAAAGAAAATGTCAAAGGAGTTTTTAAGGTTAAAGAGGGGGTTGATACTCCTTCAAGGGTTGTTCTTGTTGATGATGTTTGGACTAGCGGAGCAACAATGAGAGAGTGTTGTCGGGTTTTGAAGAAAAGCGGAGTTAAAGAGGTGTGGGGATTCACCTTAGCGAGAAAAGTGTAAAACACCACCGTCATCCTGAGTGAAACGAAGGATCTCAAGTTATTGCAAGGATGATGGGATTCTTCACTTCGTTCAGAATGACAGGGAAGGGTAGGAATGACGGAGATTATAAATAATTAAATAAATTTTATTATGTTTATTAAGATACCTTCGGTGGCTCACTCGGGGTTGAACTCTATTGGGGTTGATGTGGAAGTTAATGTGATGAATAAAGGGCTTCCTAACTTTGATATTGTTGGGCTTCCAGCGAAGGTTGTTGACGAGAGTAGAGAAAGAGTTCGGGCGGGAATAAATAACTCTAAAATAGAGTTTCCAAGACGGAGAATAGTTGTTAACCTTGCTCCGGCAGATGTTCCAAAGGATGGTTCTTGCTATGATCTTCCGATAGCCACTGGAATTATTGCTTCGGTTTTGAACTTAGTTATTCCTGAGAAAAGCTTGTTCTTTGGAGAACTTTCTTTGAACGGAGAGTTGAGGCACACAAAGGGAGCGCTTCCGCTTGCTCTTTTTGCAAAAGAAAACGGATACAAAAACATATTTCTTCCTCTGCCTTCGGCTAACGAGGCGTCGGTAGTGGAAGGAGTAAATGTTTATCCGGTGAAGGATCTCTCGCAACTGACGGCATTTTTAAGTGGAAGAGAACAACTAGAGAGAGCGGAGTACAAGAAACAGAATGAGGATTTCTTTTGTGAGTTTGATATGGAAGAAGTTTTGGGGCAGGAAGAAGCAAAAAGAGCGTTAGAGATTGCGGCAGGCGGAGGGCATAATCTGTTTATGATCGGAGGCCCCGGAAGTGGAAAAACAATGCTTGCAAGGGCTTTTTCAGGAATTCTTCCAAAACTAAATGAAGAAGAGGCGATTGAAGTGACAAAGATCTACTCTGTTTCTGGAAATCTGCCTCCTGGAAGTTCGCTTATTCAAACTCGCCCTTTTCGCGCCCCTCATCACACCATATCTTCAGTTGGGTTAACTGGTGGAGGAACTCGTCCTCGCCCCGGAGAAGTGACTCTTGCCCACCGTGGAGTGTTGTTTTTAGACGAGTTGAACGAGTTTCAAAGATCAGCACTGGAAGCGTTAAGACAGCCGATGGAGAACGGATATGTAAATATCTCAAGAAGTATTGAGAGTGTTGTTTATCCCGCACGATATATGTTTATTGCGGCAGCTAATCCTTGTCCTTGTGGACATCTTAACAGCGAGAAGAAGCAGTGTAGTTGCACGGAGAGAGAAGTTGAGAAGTATAGGAAGCGGGTTTCTGGACCGATCCTTGATCGGGTTGATATTCATATAGAAGTTCCTGATGTGGAAACAAAAAAACTAACCGCGGAAGAGAAGAAGAAGGCGAATAATGAGAAGTCAGAAGAGATAAGAGAGCGGGTTAAGAAAGCAAGAGCGTTGCAGAGAGAAAGATTTAAAGAGGAAGATGTTTTTACAAACTCTGAGATGAAAAACAAACAGATAGAGAAGTATGCCTTTTTAAGTAAAGAAGCGGAAGATGTTTTGGTTAATGCTTCTCTGGAGTTTCACTTGTCAGCGAGAGCATATTTTAAGGTGATAAAAGTTGCACGAACAGTTGCTGATCTTGACGAGAGTGAAGAGATAAAAACGGAACATATTGCGGAGGCGTTGCAGTATCGACCACAGTAAACGCTTCCAAAGGAAGCGCGCGAAACAACGCGAAACTGAAACGCGAAACAACGCGAAACTGGATTCCCGCTTTCGCGGGAATGACAAGGGGGGCGGGAATGACAAAAAAAGAGTTATAATTATTACAAATGTATAGCAAACAAAAGGTGGGAATTAGGGGGGAGGATGTTGCTTGTAGATATTTACAAGAAAATGGGTTTCAGGTTTTAGAGAGGAATTATAAAACAAAGTATGTGGAGATGGATCTTGTTGCTCTTAAAGATGATGAAGTTGTTTTTGTGGAAGTGAGAACAAAAACCGGGGAAAGATTTGGTAGTCCGGAAGAAACAATTAAAAAAGACAAGATAAGAAGATTGAAAAGAGGAGCAGTAGGATATGCACAGAGAAAAAACTATGAAGGACAGTACAGAATAGATTTGATTTGCGTTGTCTTAAATAATCAAGGAGAAGTAGAGAGAGTTACACATTATGAGGATATCTCACAGTAATAAATACTATCCAAAATTATTGAAGGGAGTTGATGATCCTCCTCTTTCTTTAAATTATAGGGGGGAGTTTGATGAGGGTATTTTTAGTGATACTTTGGCGGTGGTTGGTTCAAGGAGGATAACTGGTTATGGGAAGAGGGTTGTTGAGGAGGTTGTTTCAAGAGTTGCTAGGGAGGGAGTGACTATTGTTTCTGGATTTATGTATGGTGTTGATGCAACGGCACACCGCACTGCTCTAAGTGTTGGCGGAAAAACAGTTGCGGTTATGCCGTGTGGAGTTGATGTTGTTCACCCTGCTTATCAGAAAGATCTTTATAAAGAGATAGAGAAGAAAGGACTTGTTCTCTCTGAGTTTGATGACGGACACTCTCCTAGCAAGTGGACTTATCCAAGAAGAAACAGGATTGTGGTTGGACTTTCAAAAGCGGTGCTTGTTGTTGAGGCAGAAGAAAAAAGTGGAACTCTTATCTCAGTTAATTTAGCAACAAAATACAAAAGAAAACTTTTTGCTGTTCCTGGTTCTATCTTTAGTCCTACATCAGAAGGAACAAACAGGATTATAAAAGAAGGGTTGGCGGAGAGTGTTCTTTCTGCGGAAGAGATTCTTTCTTTTTTCAACAAGAGTGCGGAAGAGAGGAGTGTTAAAAAAGTGGAAGCACTTTCAAAAGAAGAGAAGAAAGTTTTCAGTGCTCTGAAAAGTGAAGCGATGGACGCGAATAGTATTTGCAAAGCAACAAAGATGAACATTTCAGAGACGAATACAGTTCTTTCTATCCTCTGCTTAAAGGGAGTAGTGAAGAAGGAGAGAGGAAAGTACCGCACTGTTTCATGATATTTGCTTTTTTATTTTTTGCATTATAAAATGAAGTAATGTCTTTAGAGTTTCTAATTTCGTATTTTCTAAAGAAGAGGAGGGTTGTTTTTGCCTTTCTTTTTCTGTTTGCTTTTCTGATATACCCTTCTAATGGGGCGTTGGCAAGTGGATGTTCTGCAACTAATGTTCAAGGATATGCTTGGTCTGATAATATCGGGTGGATAAGTTTCTCTTGTTTGAACGAGTATGAGGTTGGAGCAGGCGTTGACTACGGTGTTAATCTTAATAAAAGTACGGGAATTTTAACTGGTCAGGCGTGGTCTGATAGTGTTGGGTGGATAAGTTTTGACTCAGCTGATCTTGCTGGTTGTCCGAGTGGTACTTGTGAAGCAAAAATTTCAAGTGGGTCTGCTACTGGGTGGGCAAAAGTGGTTAGTGAAGATGAGTGGATCTCTCTTTCTGGGACAATAGAAGGCAGTGTGGAAGAGTACGGAGTAGAGTTTACTCACCCTGATTTTAGTGGTTATGCTTGGGGAGACGAAACTGCTGGGTGGATAAGTTTTAACTGTGCTGATGCTGGAACTTGCGCGACTAGTGACTACAAAGTTGAAGTAACCACTACGCAGATAAATATAAAAACTGACTCAGCAGTTGTTTCTTATGATGAGGCCACTGATATAGCAACAGTTGAATTACAAGGAAGGTTAACTGGATTAGGAGTTTCTTCTGATGTTGAAGTTTGGTTTGAGTGGGGTGAGACAGAAGGAACGATGACTCAAGATGTTGGCACTATTCAAACAGTAACCGAGGAGGGAGAATTTTCTGCAGAGATAACAATAGCAAGTCCAGTAACTGGCGATGTTTACTACTTCCGAGCTGCCGGGGAAGATGACTCTGGTGAAGTTTACGGATTAACAAAAACATTTTCTCTTCTTACTTGTAACTATAATAATATAAGAGGATATGCTTGGTCTGACAATATTGGATGGATAAGTTTCTCTTGTTTGAACGAGTATAATGTTGGTGAAGGAGTAGATTACGGAGTTAACTTTAGTTATGAAACAAACTTACTTTCTGGTTACGCATGGTCAGGAACGGTTGGGTGGATAAGTTTTGAGGAAGATGATCTGGTTGGTTGTCCAACAGCACCTTGCGAAGCGAGAGTTGAAGGAACGGAAGCGTCTGGATGGGCGAAGGTGCTTGATAGTGATGAGTGGATCTCGCTCTCTGGAACAGCAGTTGATTTAACTGATTACGGGGTAGAGTTTGTCTCTCCTGATTTCAGTGGTTATGCTTGGGGAGATGGAATTGTTGGATGGGTAACCTTTAACTGCATTGATGAAGGTATCTGCTCTACTATTGATTACAAGGTTTATGTAACACAACTAACGCTTCTCGCAAGAACTGATCCAGCGGTGGTAATATACAATAAAGAAGATGATTTTGCGACAGTTATTTTAAACGGAATGCTTCTTGGAATGGGAGCGGCATCTGAAGTAGATGTTTGGTTTGAGTGGAGCAACGACAGTGATGCGTTGGTATTAGATGGAGATACTCTCCAAACAATGACTGACACTGGAGCGTTTTCATCAGAGGTGGTGATTAACACCCCAGTGCAAGGAGAAACATACTACTTCCGAGCAATGGCAGAAAGCACGGAAAGAAAAGCACAAGGAAGCATCCTAAACTTTGAGATATCAAGAACAGACGGAGATATAATAGTAAAATACAAAGGAGAACAAAAAATAATAGACATAAACTCAGGAGGAAAAATAGAAATACAATAAATAACATTTGACATTTGACAATTGACATGTGACATATGAAAAAATTTAGATTTAGAAAATTTCAAGTTTATCAAGATGCCAGAAAATTAATCTTAACTATTAAAAATTTTTCTAAAGAAAAATTTCCAAAAGAAGAAAAATATGCTCTTCGCTCGCAGTTATGGAGAGCGTTGGATTCAATAATATTAAATATTGCTGAAGGATCTGATAGAAGCACAGACAAGGACTTTGCACTTTTCCTAAACAGGGCACATACTTCACTAAACGAAGTTGTTGCAGTTCTAGATATTGCCTTAGATCTTGAATATATTACTAAAGACGATCATGCAAAGTATTTAGAAAAATCAGAACTTCTTGCCAATCAAATAACAGCATTTAGAAGAAAACTAATAAACAATTTCTAATGAATAAAACAGTCAAAGGTCAAAGGTCAAAGGTCAATTGTCAAGGTGTTAGCTTGCTTGAGATTGTTCTTGCTATTGCTGTTTTTGTTGTTGCGATTGCTTCGGTGGCTCATCTTGTTATTGGGGCGCAGTCGGCTAGTGATTATAGTGCTAGCAAGTTGCAAGCAACACTTCTTGCTCGTGAGAAGTTGGAAGAAGTGAGAGAAGATAAAAACGAGAATGGTCTTGAAACTTTAGTAGAGGGAGAAGTTATAGAAGTAGTGACTCTTAGCGGAAAAGATTATGACACAGTAGTTGATATAGCTTGTTTTGAGGTTGATGAGTACTGCGTAGTAGAATCAACAGTTTCTTGGACAGTAAGAGACAGAACGGAATCAGTTTACTTTATAGAATATCTAACAGGATGGGAGGATGTTGAAGTAATAGTAGGAGAGGGGGAGTAACATTTGACATGTGACATTTGACTATTGACTGGATTCCCAGTCAAACTGGGAATGACAAAGGACGCGGGAATGCCAAAGTCAATTGTTAATTGTCAAATGTTAAATATATGATTATGTCAAAAGTAAAAAGTCAAACAGTCAAAGGTCAAAAGTCAATTGTCAATTGTCAAAAAGGGTTTACCTTAGTAGAACTTCTTATTGTTCTTGGGATTATTGTTATTCTTGCTTCTGTTGTTGTTATTGCTATTAATCCTGGTAGTAGAATGGAGAAAGCTAGGAATGATCAACGAGAGATAAATGTGAATAACTTGTACTCTGTCTTAAGAAGTTACAAATCAAGAGAAGGAGATCTCCCCGCTTGTGTTGGAGCCACAGAAGGAGATATTTATAATTGTACAGCAGATCTTGTTCCTACCTATATTGACTCTCTTCCAGAAGATCCAAGTAGCAGTTGTGCTTATGATACTGGATATTTTGTTAAAGAAAACGCATCAACAGAAACCTTTGGAGTAAAAGCAATGTGCGCCGAAGGAGGAGAAGAGATAACAGCAGGAAGCTGGTAGTTTGACATTTGACATTTGACCACTGACTGGATTCCCAGTCAAACTGGGAATGACAAAGGACGCGGGAATGCCAAAGTCAATTGTTAATTGTCAAGAGTCAAATATATAATTATGCTAAAAGTCAAAAGTCAAACAGTCAAAAGTCAATTGTCAAAGGTCAATTGTCAGAGTGGGTTTGTCGCCCTTACTTCGGTGATTATTATAAATGCTTTTATTGTGGTGCTTTTTATTGGAATGTTTTTTTCTGCGACTGAACAGATAGAGAGAGCTGACGATAGAGAGTTTTCAACAAGAGCGTTAGGGCTTGCAAACAGTTGTGCGGAAGTGGCACTTAACGAGTTGAAGAATGATCTCGCCTACGCTGGAGACGAAACAGTTATTGTTGGAGCATATAGTTGCAACATTTTAGCGCTTGATAGCACTGACATGGCAAAGGTGATAAAAACAACTGGAGCGGTGAACGGTTACACAAAAAGAGTCCAGATAGAAGTAGATACTTTTGCTCACCCATATTTAGAAATAATCGACTGGAGGGTAGTCTCAGAATTTAGCGAAATATAACTTCGTTAAACACACGGATAAACACAGATATGAACACTGATTAACGCGGATAAGAATTATACTTTTTAATAATATATAATTATGTCAAAGGTCAATTGTCAAAAAGGGTTTACCCTTATAGAGTTTCTTATTTATATTGGGATTGTTGTTTTTTTGATGAGTTCTCTTACTTTTATTTCTTTAAATGTTTTAAGAGTTAGAGCTAAAATAAATGCGATTGATCGGGTTTCTCGGAATACGGAGATGGCGATGAACACTATTACTAATATGGTTCAAAACGCAAAATCAGTTAACTCTGCTGGAGGGTCGCTTAATTTAGAGATATATCAGTCACATAATGATCCAACTGTTTTTACACTCTCCGACGGGAAGATTATGATGAGTAGAGGAGGAAGAGTCGCTGTTCCAATTACAACTGAAGGAGTGGAGGTAACTGATCTAACTTTTACTAATCCTACATCAAGGATGGTTGAGATAGAGATAACAATGAGAAATGTTAATCCCCAGAATTTGTTTTATTACGAATTTGAAGGAACATTCAATACAAAAGAGAATGTGAGACACAGTAACTGACAATTGACATGTGACATTTGACTACTGACTAGTCAAAGGTCAAATGTCAATGGTCAAATGTTTTATTTCGCTGTTGCACGATTTTTTTATATTGCTATAATGAAGTAATAACTAGAGTTATTATATTAAGGAGGGTAAATATATGTCAAATTCTGAGAAAAACAATAAAAGCATTGAAGAATATGAGCAGAGCATAAGAGCAGATTTTCAAGATGTTAAAAAAACTGAAGAAAAAATAGAAGAAGTTCGTCAGTTGATTAAAAGTAATCTAGAAGAACGAGAAACTCAGATAAAAAAACTCAGAGAAGCAAAAAAAGAAAGTTACGAAGCAAAAGTTGAAAGAAGATTTTTGCTTGAACAAGAAGAAGCTTTAAAGAAAAAGCTTGATTTTTTCGTTGAAAAAGAAAGTGTAATTAAAATTAAAAAGAAAAAAATAGAAGATAAAGAGAGCGTAGAACAAGATCCAGCAAGAAGAAGAAAGATAGAGAGAAAGAGATGGGAAGTTGAAGAAAGAAGAAGAAAGATAGAGGATGCTCTCTGGGAAGTAGAAGATCAGATTAGCGATGTTAAAAGAAAAAGAAAAGACAAAGAGAAAGAGATAACAACCGTTTTTAATCCAAAAGAAAAAGAGACCCTCTCTGTTATTAAAAAAATAGATTCTACTATTGAAAAAGAAAAAGAAAAAATTTCTCTTTACGAGAAAAGAATAGCGGAGAAAAAGGAAAAAGTAAGAAGAGAAAAGAAAGAGCTGGAACTTGAGAAAGAAAGAATTAGAAAAGTGGAAAAAGAAAGAAGGAGAAGAGTTGCAGAAGAGGAAGCAGAGAAAAAAAGAAAGTTTGAGGAAGAG
>JAIPIL010000017.1 GCA_021734685.1 Minisyncoccota bacterium
TTTAATTATCATCAAGATGAGTAGTAAACAAAAGATAAAACAAAAAATAAAAAAATATCTTGATGTTCCTAAAAAGGCACGGATTGGTGACGAAAACAAAGACATTGAGTTGAGGTTGGGAAATTTTTTAATTAAAGAAGGATACATAAAAGAAACAGAAGATAGAGAAGAAGATTGGGGGTTTGTTTATTACAGCTTCACAAAGATAATATCTATTTCCAAAAAAGAAATGCCCCACCAGAAGTGGGAGGATTGTGTTTTCAAGATGGGAAGAAATAAAGAAATAGAAGAAGATCTTTTTCCCGCACCAGGAGTTGAAACAGAAAAATATCGCTTTTTACATGAGGCAAATCACGCATATCAAGAGTATCTTTGCTCAAAAGAAAGCCCAGAAGATTCAAAAGAGTGGTATCAGAAATCACTAGAAGGAGAGATCTCTTCTTGTTATAGTAAACTTTTTAATTTTTGTTTTAAAAAGAGGGAAGAAGTGGAAGTTAATAAGAAAGAAAACGAACCACAAAAAGGGCTTTCTGTGTGGGGTAATGCTGAAAATTATAACTACAAAAACAACGAAGAGATTCCAAATAAAATTTCAGAACTTGCTGTTAGGGCACAAGAAGATGCTAACGAGATGATAACAATGTTTCTGTGGCATCCTTTTTATTTTAATACTTATATAGATTATCTTTCCTTAAACTATCAGAACAAAGAAGTAAGAGAAAGAGAAGCAACAAGAGAAGACTTAGAAAGACAAGGATTAATAGCAATATCAAAAGAAGAAGCAAGCAACTTAAAAAGAATAGTCCGCGCCTATGTAAAAGAGATGGTTTTGACAATTGACATATGACATGTGACCTTTGACTGGATTCCCGCTTTCGCGGGAATGACACCCCACCGTTATTCTGAGCGGAACAGAGTGGAGCGAAGAATCTCAAGATTAAAAAGTCAAAAGTCAACTGTCAATGGTCAAATGTTTATTTAGTCCCGTATTTCTTTAGGAGTTTGTTTTTGAAGGTTGAGAAGTTTTCTTTTTTTATCTCTTCACGAATTGATGCCATTAAGTTTTGTATCCAGAACAAGTTGTGATGAGTTAAGAGCATTGCTCCGAATATCTCTTTTTCTCTTATTAAGTGTGAAACATATCCAACAGAGTGATTTTTACAAATAGGACAAGAACAATTTTTATCAATTGGTTTTTTAGAGTTAAGATATTTTCTTCCTTTTATATTCAATCTTCCTTGTGAAGTTAGCGCCGTTCCGTGTCTTGCCCATCTTGTTGGAACAACACAGTCAAAAAGATCTACTCCTTTTTCCACTGATTCAAGAATGTCGTCAACTTCTCCTATTCCCAAAAGATGACGAGGTTTTTCTTCCGGAAGAATATCGTTAACCCAGTCCAAAAGATGATACATATCCTTTTTTGATTTTCCTAAAAAACCACCAATTCCAAATCCAAAAAAAGGAAGTGATGCTGTAAATTTTGCTGACTCTTCTCTCAAATCTTGAAACTCACCACCTTGAACTACTCCCATTAATGCCTGTTTTTTTGATCTTCCAAAACAAGAAAGGGATTCTTCTGCCCAACGGTTTGTTCTTTGAAGAGCCTCTTTTGTATAGTTGTAATCAGCAAAAGAAGAAGTGCATTCGTCAAAAGCAAAGATAAGATCAGCTCCTAAGTTTTTCTGAACTTCCATTGATACTTTTGGATTCATAAAAACTTTTTCTCCACTCGTGGGAAGAGAAAACTCAACCCCGTCAGAGGATATTTTGACAAGGTTTTTGTTACGCGGAGAGCTTTTCTTTTCTTTTTGGGGAGTTGATACTTCTGATATTTTTCCAACTTCGTGTTCTCTTCCAAATCCGTAACTGAAAACTTGGAAACCACCACTGTCAGTCATTAAAGGGTAGTTTATGTTTGCAAACTTGTGTAATCCACCAAACTTTTTAACTTCTTTATGTCTTTTGTTGCAAAAGAAGTGAAAGGCGTTCACCATAAAGATATCACTTCCGAAATTATAGGCAGTTTCATAATCAACTCCTCGCAAAGCACCTTTCGTTGAAACCGGAACAAAAGCAGGAGTTCTTATAACCCCATGCGGAGTTTCCAACAGTCCGTTACGAGCTTTTGTTTTCCCCTCTTTTTTTATAACTTTAAACTTAAACATAAAAAACATTATAGCACCATAACAGTGTAAAAAAAACTTCCCAAGGTGTCACCTCGGGAAACTTTCGCGTAGTTTCGCGTAGTTTCGCGCGCTTCCTTTGGAAGCGATGGAAGCGTTGGAGAAATAATTTAAAAGATGATATAATAACGGAATATGATATACGGGATGGTACAAAATTTTTTGATGCCCAGCACTCTTGTTTTAGTGTTTACGATTGTTGGATTTTTCTTTTTTTTCAAAAACAAAGAAGGAAAGTTAGGAAAAGCCCTTATAATTTCAGGATTTATTTTTTACTATCTTTTTTCAATAACTCCCGTTAGCGATTATCTTATGATGTCTCTTGAGGAGAAATATACAACTATTTCGGAAGAAGACATTGAAAAAGCTGAAAAAGCAGTTGTCTTGTTAGGCGGAAGAGAAAGTAATGTTTTGCGAGGAAGCGAAGCGTTGCGGATATGGCATATGGCCGAGGGAGAGATGGAGATAATTGTCTCAGGAACAGATCCGATGTTATCAACATCTGGAGAGGCCAGTGCAGTTAGAGGATTTTTTACTAATAGAGGAGTTGATTCTTCATCAATAATAATAGAAGGAGAGTCTTACAATACAAGAGAAAATGTAGCAAATGTTCAAAAAATAGTTGGCGATGAGCCGTTCTTTTTGGTCACATCTGCTTATCATATGGAGCGTTCAATTAGTGAGTTTAAAAGGATAGGGGCAAACCCAATTCCAGCTCCAACTGACTTTAAAGGAAGAAAAGTTTTTAAATACAGTGTCTTTGACTTTATTCCTCACGGACAAAACTTAAGAAATTCTGATCTTGCCATTCACGAACATTTGGGAAGAGTTTACTACAGGCTAATTTTTATTTTCAATAACAGTTATTAGGAGAAGTTTTAATATGATAAAAAGAGTAATTACAATTGGAGGAGTCTTAACCTTTCTGTTTATAGGGGTTGTTTTTGCGGAAAATAAAGATGTTTTTTTTGTTGAATCGTCTTATGATTTTCAAGAAAGAGAAGAGTTGTCTGCTGTTTTAGAACAAGAAACAGAGCATACTTATTTTTATATTGAAGAGCAGTGGTGGGAAGATTTGCAGGAAGAAGAGCGAGAAGAAGCAAAAGGCATCTTAAGAGATCTTGGTAAAGAGTTTGAAGGGCACATATTTCCAGAGATATCTTCTTTTTTGGGAGATATGCCAAAGCACAAAGTTGTTGGAGAAGAAGAAAAAGTAGTAGTTCTTTTTCACCAGATGGAAGAAGTTTCAGGAGGATATTTCAGAACAGGTGATCAGTACTCTACTTATCAGTATCCACACTCCAATGAAAAAAACATAATTTATGTAAACGCTGATCTTATTAAAGACAAAAACCTAAAAAGTTATCTTGCTCACGAGTATACTCATCTAGTTACTTTTAATGAAAAAAACAAAAGACAGAGAGTAAGAGAAGAAGTGTGGCTTAACGAGTTACGAGCAGAAATGATGATATCTCTGCTTGGGTATAATGATGTATATGAAGGAAGCAACCTTGAGATAAGAGTAAATAGCTTTCTTCAGGATCCTGATTTTTCTCTAACCGACTGGACAGACCAAGGTCCTGATTACGGAGTAGTTAATCTTTTTGGGCACTACTTGATTGATCATTACGGAGAAGAGGTTCTTTCTCGTTCTTTGAAGTCGTCTTTTGTTGGAATTCCAAGTATTGATTTTGCCCTATTGGAAGGTGGTTATGACAAGAAGTTTGAAGATGTTTTTAAAGACTGGGTTACTGCTGTTTATTTAAACGATTGCTCTTACGGAGAGCAGTACTGCTATAAAAATGAGAATTTAAAGAATGTAAATGTTTCTCACTCAAACATATTTATCTCAACACAAAACGGAGGATCTTTTTCTTTAGAATACAAGACAAAAAACTGGGCAGGGAACTGGCATCGGATTGTTGGAGGAGAAGGAGTTCTTTATCTTGATTTTCAGTCAGAAAAAGAATTTACAATTCCTTATATAATTTGCGAAAAAGAAGGAGCTTGTGAATTAAAGGAGATTCAAGAAAACGAGAAAGGAGAGAAGAAGATTACAGTTGAAGAATTTAATTCTAAATATGAATCGTTGACAATTATTCCTTTTTTGGGAGAAAGAGTGGTTGGTTTTGAGGGACCAGGAAAAAGCTTTTATTTTATGTGGGAAGCCAGAATAAGTAGTCCAGATAAGAGTGAAAAGTGGATTGAGGTTTGGGAGAAGTTAGAAGAAATAAGAACAAGAATAGAAAATCTTTATAATACTCTTGGAATAGAAATTAAAAGATAAAGTTAATTTTTTCAAAAAACCTTGCTCCTTATTGCATTTATAAGCCATAGTGATATAATAGTAATAGTGAAAAAGGTCGAATTAAAATAAAAACAAAAAAAATATGAATAAACAAGAACTTGTAGAAAAAATTGCTAAAGAAGCAAACATTAGCAAAGCAAGAGCAAAAGAAGCTCTTGACGCTATGACTGGTACCATTGCTTCTGTATTAAAGAAAAACGACTCCATTGCTCTTCCTGGTTTTGGTAGTTTCAGCGTTTCAAAACGCAAAGCCAGAGAAGGAAGAAACCCAGCAACAGGAGAAAAAATACAGATTCCAGCAATGAAAGTTCCTAAATTTAAGGCAAGTAAAAACCTTAAAGATGCTCTTAAAAAGTAAGAGTTATTTATAAAGTAGAACGAGGTGGTGCAAGCATTAACTTCACCACCTCTTTCTTTTAAATATGAAAGTTTTAATAATAGATAGTAGCTCTTTAATGTATAGAGCATATTACGCACTTCCACCATTAAAAACAAAAAACGGAGAACTAGTAAATGCAGTTCACGGATTTTTTTCTTTATTTATCAAGGCAGTTAATGACTTCAACCCAGATTATGTTGTAACTGCTTTTGATCTTCCAGCGCCAACTTTTAGGCACGAGATGTTTAAAGAGTACAAAGCAACTCGCGCTAAAGCTCCAGAAGAGCTTGTCGCTCAGATTCCAATAATAAAAGAAGGGGTTAGAGAGTTTAATCTTCCTGTTCTTGAAAAAGAAGGATTTGAAGCAGACGATGTGATAGGAACAGCAGTTTCTTTTTTCAATGAAAAAGATTTTTGTTCGGTTGTGGTTAGTGGAGATATGGATGTTTTGCAACTGGTAGATAAAAAAACAACTGCTTATCTCTTTAAGAGGGGAATAAAAGATGCAGGAGTGTATGACTCTTTAAAGGTTCAAGAAATATACGACGGACTAAAGCCAGAACAGTTAATTGATTACAAAGCATTAAGAGGAGATGCTTCTGACAACATTCCGGGGGTTGTCGGAATTGGAGAGAAGACAGCGATAGAACTAATAAAAACATTTAATTCTATTGAAAATATTTATAACGAGATTGAAAAAGAAACAGCAAAGGTAGAAAAAATAAAAAAAGGGATTCTAGAAAAGCTGAAACAGAATAAGAAAGAAGCATTTTTGAGCAAAGAACTTGTTACTATTAAAAGAGATGTTCCTTTAAGCTTAGATGTTAACAATTTTCAGTGGAAAGGATACTCTGATAGAGGACTAGCTTTCTTTGAAAAAATGGAACTAAAATCTTTAATCAAAAGAATCCAGAAAAAAGAAAACCTAACCCTTTTCTAGAGGTTTTCAACAGGTTGACTTTTTTGTTTTTCTTGCTATTATGGAGTTAATGAGTGCGTGGGAGAAGGTTGCTCCAATTGGCAAAAAACCTCACTCGAGCGAGGTTTTTTGCTTTCTGAAGGAGATCCCACAGAGCTCCAAAAAATAGATTCCACACCCCTAGGGGTTGACAGTTATTTTTAGAAGTATAAAATAAGGTCTAGGTCGGAAGGCACGTACTCATAAAATTGGAGTTAACGCTTCCGGCCTTTTGTTTTCTTTAATTTGTATCCTACACTTCAATGCTTTATAATAAAGACAATGAAGAAGATAGAAAAAAATAAACTTTTAAAGAACCACAACACGATGAGAGTTGATTGTGTTGCTGATTACTTTTTAAAAGCAGAGAAGAAAGAAGATGTTTTGATGGGTTTGGATTTTTCTAAAGAAAAAAAATTACCCTTTTTGATTATTGGAAGAGGAAGCAATCTTATCTTTCCTTCAAAATACAAAGGATTAATTATTTTTTTAGGAATGGATAATTTTGAAATAGAAAGAGACAGAGATAGTGTTAATCTTGTCACTGGAGCGGGAGCTTATCTTCCACAGTTATCTTACGAATTAAAAAAGCATAAAGGAGAGGGGTTAGAGTGGGCGGGTGGAGTTCCTGGAAGTGTTGGAGGAGCGGTAAGAGGAAACGCAGGAGCGTTTGGAAGTTCGGTCAGTGATTATGTCAAGAAAGTTAAAGCAGTAAATATTAATAGTCTTGAAGAACAAACTTTTGATAATAAAGATTGTCAGTTTGATTATCGGGAAAGTGTTTTTAAAAAAAACAAAGAGCTGGTAATTCTTGAGGTAGAGATGACTTTTCCTTTTCAAGAAAAAGAAAACAATAAATTTAACGAGTATCTGGAATATAGAAGAGAGAAGCACCCGTTAAAACCATCAGCGGGAAGCGTTTTTAAAAATATAAAAATAACAAAATCTTTATCATTAAATTTTCCGGAGATAACAGAAAAGTTTAAAGAGTCAGTTCCTGCTGGATTTTTAATTGAAAGTTGTGGGTTAAAAGGAGAGAGAGTTGGTGGAGCAGAAGTTTCCTTAAAACACGCAAACTTTATCATTAACCAAGGAGATGCATCAGGAGAAGATGTGGTGGGATTGATTGAAAAGGTAAAACAGAGAGTAGGAGAAGAGTATGGGGTGGAGTTAGAGGAAGAAGTGGAGATTGTGAACGCTGATTTTCGCTGATTACTGGATTCCCGCTTTCGCGGGAATGACACTCTATCGTCATTGCGAGGGCTTTAGCCCGTGGCAATCTCTCGTGAATTGCAAAGATGATGGGATTCTTCGCTTCGCTCAGAATGACAGGGGTCTAGTCAAAGGTCAATTGTCAAATGTCAAATGTTTTTTTTATGCTATACTGAAAATATTATAATAATATATTAAGTTATGGATATAATTATAAAAGGGAAAAACATAGAAGTTACTACTCATATAAAGGACTATACTGAAAAGAAACTTAAAAAAGCTTGTCGCTTCGCTGATGATGATAAGTTTATTTTAGAGGTTGATATGGAACAAGTTCCAGAAAAAGAGAAGGGAAAAAGATTTAAAACAAAAGTTAATCTTAACATTCCTGGAAGAATAATTACCGTAGAAAGCATCTCAGAAACAATAAAAGCATCAGTTGATAAAATTAAAGACGAGATAGAAAGACAGATAAAAGAACACAAGGAGAAAGCGAAGACAAAAGAAATAAAAGAAGGACAGAAGGCGAAGAAGATGAGAGGATAAAAAAAGAAATTTTCAATTTGACAATTTTCAATTTTCAATGAATGACCAAATTTTCTAATGATTTAATTTTAAAACAACCATCTGTCATTCCCGCGAAAGCGGGAATCCAGTTTTGAAAATTAGGAAATTGAAAATTCATTGAAAATTGTCAAATTGAAAATTGAAAATTTTTGTTGTGATTTATAATTTAAAACCACTATGTCTTTTTTTAATAAAATATTTGGTGATCCTAAGGAAAAGTATATAAAGTCTATTGAGCCGTTTGTTATTGAAGTGAATGATATTGAGAAAGAGTTGAAAGATATTTCTGACGAGGATCTACAAAAAAGAGCAAAAAAAATTGAAGAAAAAGTAGAGAAGGGAGAATCCCTAGACAGTGTTATGTCTGAAGGGTTTGCTTTGGTTAGAGAAACGGCAAAGCGAACTTTGGGACAACGCCACTACGACTCTCAGATTATGGGAGGAGTTGCTCTTCATCAAGGAAAGATAGCGGAGATGAAAACAGGAGAAGGAAAAACGCTTTCTGCTACACTGGCCGTTTACTTGAATGCAGTTACAAAAAAGGGAGTTCATGTTATTACCGTTAATGATTACTTGGCAAGAAGAGATACGGTTTGGATGGGGCAGATCTACCACTTTTTAGGACTTTCTATCGGCTGTATAAATGATAGGCAGTCTTTTTTGTATGATCCTTACTATAAATCAGGAGATGAAGAAAAAGATAGTGTTCGTGATACCCTTGGTTCGTTTTATGTTGAAGAAGATTTTCTTCGCCCTTGCACCAGAAAGGAAGCTTATCAAGCAGATATAACATACGGAACAAATAATCAGTTTGGATTTGATTATTTGCGAGACAATATGGCAACGAGCATTGAAAACAAAACTCAACGCGGATTTAATTACGCAGTTATAGATGAAGTTGATTCTATTTTAATTGATGAAGCAAGAACCCCTCTTATAATCTCTGTTCCTGAAGAACAAGAAGAGTTTGAAAACAAGAAAGAGATGTATAAAGAGTTTTCTTCAAAGATTGTTCCAAAACTAGAAGCGGGAAGTGATTACGAGGTTCACGAAAAAGAAAAAGCAGTAACTCTCACTGAAGAAGGAGTAGAGAAAGTTGAAAAGATTCTTGGCGTTGAGAATATATATGATGAGAAAGGAATGGATTCTGTTTATTATTTAGAACAAACTCTTCGCGCCCAAGCAAAACATCCTGGAACGAAAAAACCACTATACGAAAAAGATATTAATTATGTGATTAAAGAAGGGGAAGTGATTATTGTTGATGAGTTTACAGGGCGACTTATGCCGGGGAGAAGATGGTCAGGAGGGCTTCATCAAGCGATTGAAGCGAAAGAAGGAGTTCAGATAAGACCAGAATCACAAACAATGGCGAGTGTTACTTTTCAGAACCTGTTTAAGATGTATGAAAAAATATCCGGAATGACTGGAACGGCAACTTCTTCTGAGGAAGAGTTGTTTAAAGTTTATGGAACTGAAGTAGCAGTAATTCCAACTCATAAAAACTTAATCAGAATATCTTCACCTGATGTTGTTTATAAAACAGAGCAAGTAAAGTTAGATGCAGTAGTTGAAGAAGTTAAAAGAAGAAATGAAAAAGGACAACCAGTTTTAATTGGAACAGCGTCTATTGAAAAGAATGAGATACTTTCGGTTATGTTGAAAAGACAAGGAGTCAAACATAATGTTTTGAACGCTAAAAACCACGAGAAAGAAGCAGAGATTATTGCTCAAGCAGGAAGATGGGGGTCGGTTACAGTGGCTACGAATATGGCAGGAAGAGGAGTTGATATAATTCTTGGTGGTAACCCTCCAGACGAAGAAGAATCAAGAAAAGTTAAAGAGGCGGGAGGACTTTTTGTTTTAGGAACAGAGAGACACGAAGCAAGAAGAATTGATGATCAGCTCCGAGGAAGATGTGGAAGACAAGGAGATCCGGGAGAAAGTCAATTTTTTGTATCACTTGAAGATAGTTTACTGAGAATTTTTGGCGGAGAGAAGGTTCAAGCAATGATGGAAAGATTTAATCTTCCTGATGATGAACCAATAAGAATTGGCTATATAACAAAGATTATTCAATCAGCACAAAAGCGAGTTGAAGGTCATCACTTTGACGCTAGAAAACAGATAATGCAGTATGATGATGTTTTATTTAAGCATCGTAAAAAGTTTTATGAGTTAAGAAATGAAGTTCTTGAAAGAGCAGAAGTGAAAGATGAAGATTCAGAAAAAAATCTTCGTTCTTACATTCTTGAAGTTTTAGAAAGACAAGAAAAGGACAAGAAAGAGTATTTGGAAAAAGAAGAAGAGATTGGAAGAGAAGAGATGAGAAAAGTTGAAAGATTTGTTTGCTTACGAACAATGGACTTTTTATGGAAAGATCATTTAACGATGATGGATGAGTTGAGAGAAGCAGTGAGGTTGAGAGCTTACGGACAAAAAGAACCGTTAGTTGAGTATAAAAGAGAAGGGCATATTGCTTTTAAGAATATGATGGAGAACATTGAATCAATGATCGCTGATAGAATTACGAAGATTAAAAAGGCAGAAAAAATAAGAAACAGCTCCAGAATAATAATAAGAAAAAACATAGATCCGACAAAAGAAAAATTAAAAAACTTTAGTGGAGTAAAAAGAAATGACCCTTGTCCTTGTGGAGCAACTCACCCCGACGGAACACCAGTAAAATTCAAAAAATGTCATGGAAAGTAGTAGTTATGTTTGACATTGATGATTAAAAATGTTATATTATTAGGGATTCAAGATACAAACCAAGCAACCTTTAGAAGCTGATAAATGAGTTGATTTCAAGAAACGACGACGAAAGGTAGCGTCTAGCTACATTGAGGAGGAGTGACGCAGAAATCAGCCATTTATCAGCTTCCCGTAGGGCGGATCAATTTTATCCATATTCTGCGT
>JAIPIL010000018.1 GCA_021734685.1 Minisyncoccota bacterium
GAAGATCAGAAGGAGTAACAATAAAATTCCCCATAAAAAAGTTGTGCGGGGGTGGAGCGAGCACAGCTGGTTCTGCTTCTGTCATCCTGAGCGATAGCGAAGGATCTCATCGGGGGGTCGGGGCGTCCGATGCTTTGGGTGTTGAGGTTTTTACTACTAGGCCGGATACTCTTTTTGGGGCTACTTTTCTGGTTGTTGCTCCTGAACACTTTTTAGTTAAGAAGATACTTAACGAAGAGATAGAGGTTGATAACTTTAAAGAGATTAAAAAATATGAAGAAGAAGCACGAAAAAAATCGGAACTTGAAAGAACGGATTTGGCAAAAGAAAAAACAGGAGTGGAGATAAAAGGACTAAAGGGAGTTAATCCGATTAACGGAGAAGAGATTCCGGTTTGGGTTGCTGATTATGTTCTTGGTTTTTATGGAAAAGGAGCGATTATGTCTGTTCCTGCTCATGATGAAAGAGATTATGAGATTGCTGAGAAGTATGGACTTGAAATAAGAGAAGTAGTTAAAAAAGATGGAGAAGAACTTCCTTATCCAGGAGAAGGAGAGATGGTTAATTCAGGTGAGTTTTCAGGACTTTCTTCTTCAGAGGGGAAAGAACAAATTATTAAAAAATTAGAAGAATTAGAAAAAGGAGAAGTTGCTGTTAATTACAAACTGGGTGACTGGGTTTTTTCAAGACAAAGATACTGGGGGGAACCGATTCCAGTTATTCACTGTGAAAAGTGTGGAGTGGTTGCTCTAGAAGAGAAAGATCTTCCCCTTAAACTTCCTGAAACAGAAAAGTACGAGCCAACCGGAACTGGAGAATCACCTTTAGCTGATATGAAAGAGTGGCTAAAAACAACTTGTCCAAAGTGTGGAGGAGAAGCAGAAAGAGAAACAAACACGATGCCACAGTGGGCTGGTTCTTGCTGGTACTATCTCGCTTTCATAATGAAACAAGAGTCAGAAAAAATGGAGTTTCCAGCATCAAGATATGAAGATGCTTTCCAGCGATGGCTTCCAGTTGATCTTTATGTTGGGGGAGCAGAACACGCTGTTCTTCATCTTCTTTACGCTAGATTTTGGCACAAGGTTCTTTATGATGTTGGAGTGGTAAAAACAAAAGAACCGTTTTACAGATTGAAAAATCAAGGATTGATAATGGGTGAGGGAGGAATAAAGATGTCTAAATCAAAGGGAAATGTAGTTTCTCCTGATGAAGTAATTAAAAAACAAGGAGCTGATGTTCTTCGTCTTTATGAGATGTTTCTGGGTAGCTTTGAGGATCGGGTAGCGTGGAGCGAAGATGGAGTTAACGGAATGAAGAGATTTTTAGAAAAAGTGAAAGAAGTTTCAGAAAAAATAGAAGATGTTTCTCCTTCTTCAAAGATTGAAACTGCTCTTCATCAAACAATCAAGAAAGTAACCGAAGATATTGATAATTTTAAGTTTAACACAGCGATAAGTAGCTTGATGGTGATGAATAACGAGATGAAGAAAGAAGAGAAAGTAGCAAAACAAGTTTTTTCTTGTTTTTTGAAACTGCTTGCTCCTTTTACTCCTCACTTTGCGGAGGAGATGTGGGAGAAGATAGGAAACAAACCATCGGTTTTAAATGAAGAGTGGCCAAAGTATTTAGAAGAAAAAACAAAAGAAGCAGAAGTTTCAGTGGTTGTTCAAGTTAACGGAAAAGTGAGAGATACGATAAAGATAGAAACAGGAGCAACGGAAGAAGAAGTTAAAAAGAAAGCGTTGGAGAGTAGTAAAGTTGAAAAGTGGGTTGAAGAAAGAGAGATTAAAAAAATAATCTTTGTAAAAGACAAGTTAATAAACTTTGTAATATAAAAATATGAAAGATTTTCAAATTATTATAGGAGGGGAAGCGGGTGAAGGGTCTAAAAAAGCAGGCATGATTATTGCTAACTTTTTTAATGTTTACGGCTTTAATGTTTTTATTCACGAAGACTACCAGTCCTTAATAAAAGGAGGGCATAACTTTTCTTCTATCTCTGTTTCTGAAAGAAAGGTGGATGGAGTAAGAGAAGAAGTAGATTTTGTTTTAGCACTGAATGAAGATACGATCTTTAAACACAAAAATAAAATAAAGAAAGAAGGAGGAGTTTTGATCTATGATGAAAATTGCACTGATAAAGATTTTTCAGCAGAAGGATTTAAGGTAGTGAAAGTTCCGCTTATGGAGATTGTGAAGAAAGTGGAAGGAATTAATTTAATGAAAAATACTGCTCTTGTTTCTTCTTTTGCAAAAATAATTGGGCTGAAGTGGGAAGTAATAGAAGAGGTTCTTGGCAAAGAACTTAAAGTTGAGTTAGAAAAAAATATAGAAGTTGCAAAACTTGCTTTTCAAGAAACAGAAACAGTTAAAGAAGTGGAAGCAGTTGGAGAGAAAAAAGGTGAGTTGATTTCTGGAAATGAGGCCGTTGCCTTAGGAGCAGTTGACGCTGGATTAGAGTGCTTTTTCGCCTATCCGATGACTCCTGCAACGGGAATTTTACGATTTTTTGTTAACTATGATAAAGTTAAAACTTTCCAACCTGAAAACGAGATATCAGTTGCAAATATGGTTCTTGGAGCAGGTTATACTGGAAAGAGAACGATGACGGGAACATCAGGAGGAGGGTTTGCTTTAATGACCGAAGCTCTCAGTTTATCCGCTCAATCTGAAACTCCTTTTGTGGTTGCTCTAAGTCAGAGGATGGGGCCGGCAAGTGGAGTTCCGACTTATCAAGGGCAGGGAGATCTTCTTTTTGCTCTTAACGCTGGTCACGGAGATATGATGCGTTTTGTTGTTGCTCCGGGAGATGCTGATGATGCTTACTACTTAACGGGAGAAGCACTTAATACTGCTTGGAAATATCAGTTACCTTCAATCATTATTCTTGACAAAGAGATCTCTGAGAACACATACACATTTAAGAAAGAGAAGCAGGTTGAAAAAAGAGAAGCACTTCTTGCTGAAAATAATGCTGATTATGATCGCTATGATGGGGAGGATATTTCCCCAATGGCTTTTCCAGGAGGAGAGGCGGTAGTGAAAGCGACTAGTTATGAGCACGATAAGAAGGGGGTGGTTACTGAAGATGCAGAAGCAATTAAAAAAATGCAAGAGAAGAGAATTAGAAAGTATGAAAAACTAAGACAAGAAGTAGAAGAGATGGAGACAGTGAGAGTAACCGGAAGTGGATCAGTAGCTGTTGTTTTCTGGGGTTCAACAAAAGGGGCTGTTTTGGAAGCGGTGAAAGATCTTGAGATAAAAGCGATTCAAGTTTTAATAATGGAACCATTTTCCAAAAAGCAGATGAAAGAAGCGTTAGTGGGTGTTGAGAAAATAATCTCTATTGAGACAAACGCCACTGGACAGTTGTCAAAGGTCTTACAGTGTAACGGATTTAAGGTTGATGAAGAGATATTAAAATACAACGGAAGACCTTTTAGTGTAGATGAGTTGGAAGAGAAGTTAAAAGATTTATAAAAATTATAAAAAATAAAATGGAAAATATAGTGCTACCAACAAAAAATACATGGTGTCCAGGGTGTGGAAATTTTGGAATTCAAAAAGCAATAACAAATATTGTCTCTGAAATCGGGAAAGAAAAAACAGTTCTTGTTTCGGGGGTTGGTTGTCACGGAAAGATGGCGGACTATCTAGATATTAACAGTTTCTACTCTCTTCACGGAAGGGCAATTGCGTCGGGACAAGGAGTAAAAATGGGAAATGAAGAACTTAATGTGATCTGTTCAGTTGGTGATGGTGACGCTTACGAAGAAGGGATGGCTCACTTGATTCATGCCGCAAAGAGGGACGCTGATATCACGGTTATTGTCCATAATAATCGAGTTTTTGCTCTGACCATTAACCAAGCAACATCAACTAGTCCAAAGGGTTTTATCAGCAACAGCACTCCTCAAGGAAAAACAGAAGAAGCAATTAATCCTTTAAAGATTATGCTTGCCGTAGGAGCAGGTTTTGTGGCAAGAGGATATGTTGGAAAGATTGATCACCTCTCAAGAATTATAAAACAAGGAGTGGAACACAAAGGATTTTCTTTTATAGAAATCTTACAACCATGCGTTGCGTGGCACAACACTTTCGCCGATTACAACGAAAGAGTTTACGAACTAGAGAAAGAATTTTTACCACTTCAGGAAGCTGAAGAAAAAGTAAAAGAGTGGGATTACAACAACATGGAAAGCAAAATCGCACTAGGAGTTTTCTACAAAAAATAAAACAAAAAAGCGGAGGGGGGTCAGACCCCCCTCCGCGAAAAGTCAAAAGTTAATTGTTAATTGTCAAATGTCAAATTATGTAATTGGGGTTGATGGTGGGGGGACTAAGACTACTGTTGCTCTTGCTGATGAGAGTGGAGAGATTCTTTCTATTGAGAGAGGAGGGCCTTCAAATATAAGGAATGTTGGATTGGAAGTTGCGGTGGAGAATATTTTTAATGCTATAAAAAAAGTTAAAAAAGAAGAAAGTGTTTCTCGTTACTGTATAGCACTTGCTTCAGTGGAAGAAGAACAAGAAGACAAGAAAGAGGAGGTCGTTAAAATGTTAAAAGAGAAAGGATTAGAAGAAGAGATTTTTATAGAGAGTGATCAGTTGCCTGCCTTTAAGGCGGGAACAGATGAAAATGATGGAGTTGTAATTATTGCTGGAACAGGAGCGGTTTGCAGAGGATGGCGAAGTTATAAAGATTACAAAACAAATGGTTGGGGTTATCTTGCAGGAGAGGGATCTGCTTTTTATGCGGGGATAGAGACTTACCGAGCAGTACAAAAAAGTTTTGACGGAAGAGGAGAAAAAACAAAGATGGAAGAGATCTTGAAAGAAGAGTGGGGAGTTGAAAGTGCGATTGATTTTAATAAAAAAGTTTATCCAAACTTTATGGAAGCACTTCCTCAACTTTCAGTTGTGTTGGATAAAGCTGAGCAACAAGGAGATTATGTTGCGAGAAATATTTTAGAAAAAACATCAGACGAACTTTTTCTTTCGGCGAAAACAGTAATAGAAAAACTTGATTTTAGAGAAGTTAAATTTCCAGTTGTTTTTTCTGGGGGAATGTTTAAATCAGATCTTTTGAAAGAATCACTTTCCAGTAAGATATTAATGTTTGCCCCAAAAGCAGAGGTAATAATTCTTAAAGAAGATCCAGTAAAAGGAGCAGTAAAAATGGCGATGAAGTTTGACCTTTGACCTTTTACTGTCATTCTGGACGAAGCGTAGCGTAGTGAAGAATCTCTTGAATAAATTACTAATTATTATAAAAAAGTATTTATGAAGTATGAAAATTTAAAAGATCAAGATGTGGAGGTTTATAATCTTTCTGAAAAAGAAAGAGAAAGAAAAGAGAGTAATCTGGATATGATTCCTTCTGAGAATTACGCATCAAAGGCAGTTCTGGAAGCGCTTTCTTCTTGTTTTAACGACAAGTATGCTGAAGGATATCCCGGAGCAAGATATTATGGAGGAAATCAGTATGTAGATCAACTTGAAATTCTTTGTCAGGAAAGAGCAAAAAAACTTTTCAGTGTTCCCTTTGTTAATGTTCAAGGGTACTCTGGTTCACCCGCTAACCACGCTGTTTATATGGCAACTCTTTCTGCTGGTGATAAAGTAATGGGGATGGATCTGCGAGCAGGAGGACATCTTACTCACGGTTGGAAAGTTAACTTTTCAGGAAAGTATTACGACTCAGTTTTTTACGGAATAAACAAAGAAACAGAACTTCTTGATTATGAAGAAGTTAGAAGAGTTGCTGAAAAAGAGAAACCAAAACTTATTTTTATGGGAGCAACTTCTTACTCTAGAAAGATTGATTTTAAATACTTTAAGGAAGTGGCAGACGATGTTGGTGCTTACTTGTGTGCGGACATCTCTCACATCTCAGGGTTAGTTGTTTCCGGAGCACACGAATCACCAGTTCCTTATGCTGATATCGTAACAACTACCACTCACAAAACTCTTCGTGGGCCAAGAGGGGCTCTTATTATGGTGACCGAAGAAGGATTAAAGAAAGACAAAGATTTAGGAGAGAAGATAAACAAAGCTGTTTTTCCAGGGCTTCAAGGAGGGCCTCACGAACATCAGGTGGCAGCAATCGCAGTGTGTTTGAAAGAAGCCAGCAGTGAGTCTTTTTCCGAGTACGGAAAGCAAGTTGTAAAAAACTGCAAAGTCCTTGCTGAAGAGTTAGGACAGAAAGGATTTAGAATAGTTTTCAACGGAACTGAAAATCACCTCCTCCTGATTGATCTAACGAGCAAAGGAGTATCAGGAAAAGAAGGACAAGAGTTACTAGAGAGGGCGGGAATAATAGTTAACAAAAACTCAATTCCTTTTGACACTAATCCTCCAGCAACTCCTTCAGGAGTAAGAATGGGAACACCAGCACTTACTACTCGTGGAATGAAAGAAGAAGAGATGAAACAAGTGGCAAGTCTAATAGTAGATGTTATAGAAAAAAAAGACGACGAAACAGTAACAAAAACAAGAGAGGTAGTAAGAAATCTTTGCTCGAAGTTTCCGATATACTAAAAGAATTTTAAAACAACAATAATAATTTTCAATTTGGCAATTTTCAATTTTCAATGAATGACCAAATTTCCAAATGACCAAAACAATCATCTGTCATTCTGAAGGAGTGAAACGACTGAAGAATCCCATTATCTTTGCAGAAACCATGAGATTCTTCACTACGCTACGCTTCGTTCAGAATGACGGTAGGGTGGTTCCCGCGCCTCCTGTTATTCCCGCGTCCCTTGTCATTCCCAGCTTGACTGGGAATCCAGTTTTGAAAATTAGGAAATTGAAAATTCATTGAAAATTGTCAAATTGAAAATTTATAAATTATGTTCCAAACTGTTGATGGTAGAAAAATTGCTGGGGAGAAGTTTTCTGAACTTAAACGGAAGATAGAGAAAGAACAACTTTCTCTTTCTTTGGCTGTGGTTAAAGTTGGCAAAGATGAAACTTCGCAAATTTATGTTAATGCTAAAAAAAGAGAGTTGGAGAAGGTTGGGATTAGCGTTTCAATCTATTACTTTCCAGAAGATGTCTCAGAAGAAGAGTTGTGCAAAGAGATTAAACTTTTAAAAGAAGATGGCGTAATTGTTCAACTTCCACTTCCTGTTAATTTAAATAAGCAGAAAATTCTTGATACTGTTTTAGAAAAAAAAGATGTTGATCTTCTTTCAACAACCTCTCTTGGTAAGTTTTACAAAGGAACAAACAAAATCAATCCTCCAGTTGTGGGGGCGGTAAAAAGCATTTTAGATTATTACAGAGTTGAATACAGAGAAAAAAATATAGTTTTAGTTGGCTCAGGGATGTTAGTTGGGAAACCGTTGTCAGTTTTTTTTATGGAAAGTAAAAATACGGTTTCTGTTCTTAATAGCAGAACAAATGATATCGGATATTTTACAAGAAAAGCAGATATAATTGTTTCTGGAGCAGGTGTCCCTAGGCTAATTAAGGGTGATATGATTAAAGATGGAGCGGTGGTAATAGATGCTGGAACAAGCACCGAGAAAGGTGTTTTAATGGGAGATGTTGATATTGAGAGTGTTAAAGAAAAAGCGTCACTAGTTTCTCCAGTTCCAGGAGGGGTGGGGCCATTAACGGTATATCACTTAGCGGAAAACCTCGTAAGGTTAAACACACCACCGTCATTGCGAGGGCGATAGCCCGTGGCAATTTCCAAGAATAATGGGATTGCCACGCTCCACTTCGTTCCGCTCGCAATGACGGGGAAGGTTAAATAATTTATAATGATTGTAGAAATAGACAATTCAATTACTTTATTTTTGAACGGATTTACAGGAAATTATTTTTTTCTTGATTCTTTGTTTTTCTTTCTTGCTTCAGTTACTCCTTTTGTTTTTGTTATCTTTCTATTGTTTTTATTTATCAATAACCGTAAAAAGAACGGCTTATTCGTGGTAGAATCGCTTTTTGCTGGACTTTTTTCTAAATATGCAGTGGTAGAACCTTTGCGTCACTTTTTTCCTCGCATTCGTCCCTTTCAAGTATTAGAGGAAGTTAATCTTATTCTTCCTTATAAAGAAAGCTTTTCTATGCCTTCTGGGCACGCCTCTTTTTTATTTGCGATATCAGTAGTAGTTTATCTTCACAACAAAAAAGCAGGAATTGCAGTATTAGCAATCTCTTTTCTTTCAGTTTTATCAAGAGTAATCTGTGGAACCCACTACTTCCTTGACATCATCGCTGGCGCTTTAATCGGACTAGTAGTAGCAATCTTAACAAACGAAGTAATGAAAAAGCTTAACAATTAACTGGATTCCCGCTTTCGCGGGAATGACAGGAAGGGGAGGGAATGACACCCCCCCGTCATTCTGAGCGGAACGAAGTGGAGCGAAGAATCTCATGGTTTCTGCAAAGGACAATGGGATTCTTCACTTTGTTCAGAATGACAGTCAAATGTCAATTGTCAAATGTCACATGTTTGTTTTGTTTACAGTTATTGTTTTTTATGCTATATAGGGTATATAAGATGCAGATTAAAAAAGGTCGTTTAGTTGAGTTAAAAATTAAAATAGTAATATAATAATAAAAATTAAAATATGAATGGAAAAATAATTGCAGTATTGGCCTTTGTTTTAATTGCTGGAGGAGGAGCCTACTTTTATATGAGCGATGGCAACGGAACTCCAGAAGAAGAGGTTGTGGGAGCGTGGCAAAATATGGCAGAGGTTGAATCACTAACAATGGACATTGATCTTCTTCTTAGCTTTTTAGAGCCAGAATCAGGGGAAGAATTTAACGGATCTGCTACTATCTCTTCTGATATAGACAAGACAAACGAAAAAGCGAAGATGGTTATTAGTTCTGACTTAGAAGTCCAAGGAATGACAATGAACTTAGGAGGAGAATTTGTTTTTGTTGAAGATGATCTTTACGGAAAAATAAACTCACTTCCTACCGCTCTTCTTTATGAGTTTGGACTTGCGGACATTGCAAGCGAAGTTATGGGAAAAGATATACTGTTGCTAGAGAGTGTTTCTGAAAACATTGAAGAAGTAACAACCGACGAGATCTCCGAAGAAAGAGCTGCTGAAATAATGGAGGAGGTATCAACAAAGGCCTTTGATGAGGGAGTTGTTATATTAACTGAAGCAGGAGAAGAAAAAGTTAATGGAAAAAACGCAACAAAATATGAAATGAAAGTTGATTATGAAAAAGTATCTGACTTCTTAATGGAATTAACAGAAGATTACAAAGATGATTTTACTACTGAAGAAGAAAGATTAATGGTTGTTGCTGGAATTGAAGAATTCAAGGAAGAGTTTAATAATCTTTCTGAAGAAGATAAGCAAGTATTAGAAGCAATCAAAATGAATATTTATTCTGATGGAAAACATATTGTTAGATTTGAGACACTTGTTGATGTTGAAGAACAAGAGACTACAATGGAGCTTGTTTTCACCTTTGGAAACTTTAATGAAGAGTTTGAAATAAACGCTCCAGAAGAATATGTTAAATTAGAGGACATCATTAACGATTATATGATGAACTCCTTTATGATGGATGAAGAAGCTGTTTATCCTGAAGATATGTATTTTGATGGAGAAGAGTTAACAGACGAAGAAGTTGAACAAGTTGAAGGTGATTCTGAATTAGTTGAGTAGTAAGAAACTAATCATAGAATGCAGAAAAGAGAGGTTTTAAAACAACCTCTCTTTTTTTTAGGATTATTTTATGTTAGAATAATAAAATTATGAAGAAAAAAACAAAACAAAAAATAAGATTAGCTTTTATTTTTATTGCAGTTGCTGCTCTTGCTGCTTCGGGAATTGCACCTATTTTTATTTAATAAATAACAAGCATCAACTTACGGTATCTAATTTTTCTAGATATTTTTAGTTTATGTTTCTGAAATGAAAAACAAATTTTACTTTTGCGAGCTTCA
>JAIPIL010000001.1 GCA_021734685.1 Minisyncoccota bacterium
AAAAAAATAAAAAATGTAATGAAAAAATTTCTGTTTTGGTTTGCCGTAGCGGAGCGGAGGCAAGCGGAAACGCACCTCATTATTCTGGATTCTGTTCAAAAAAAGTTAGAATTTCAACCAAAAGGTACCGCCAATTTACAATTTCAGAGTTTTCGGAAGTTTTACGCACCTGCGGTGCGGTCGGCTCGCCTGCGGGCGAGGCTGAAAGGGCTGATTTTGAAAGGATTTGCCACGCTCCGCGTGGCGAAAAAGAAATGTTTTGGTTTTGGATTTGGAAGTTCGTTTGGGCGTTGCCCAAAGCAAAACAAAGTTTTGCAACCAATCTTTTTTTGTTTCGCCTTTGGCGAAACATGGAAGCGATAATTTTTAATAATATTTTGACTTATGACAAACTCAAATAATACAAAAGAACAAACCAGAAAGTTTTTCATCTACGCCCGCAAATCTACTGATTCAGAAGATCGGCAAGTGCGAAGTATTGGCGACCAGATTTCTGAATTGAAAGAATTGGCGAAAAAGGAAAATTTGGAAATTATTGATACTATCGTGGAAAAACAAACCGCCAAGAAACCTGGTCGCCCCTTGTTTGCCGAAATGTTGAAAAAACTTGAAGCGGGCGAAGCTGTGGGAATTTTAGCTTGGCACCCCGATAGATTGGCAAGAAATAGCGTAGATGGCGGACAAATTATCTATCTTGTAGATACTGGCGTAATTCAAGAGCTAAAATTTCCAACTTTCTGGTTTGATCCTACTCCGCAAGGCAAATTTATGCTTTCAATCGCTTTCGGACAGTCAAAATATTATGTTGATAATCTTTCGGAGAATATCAAGCGAGGTCATCGGCAAAAATTGAAAAATGGCTTATGGCCTCAAATGGCTCCGCTTGGATATTTGAATAATAAAGAAACAAAACAGATTTATGTTGATAAAGAAAAATCGCCATTTATCGAAAAGGCATTTGAGGCATACGCCACTGGCAACTATACTTTAAAAAATCTCCGAAAGAAAATCAACGACTTGGGACTTGTCGGCAAGAAAGGCAAAATGCTTTCCGTTTCAAATTATCAATATCTTTTACAAAATCCATTTTACTATGGACTTATCCGCTATGGTGGTGAATTTTACGAAGGAAAGCATAAGCCGATTATTTCAAAGAAACTTTTTGACGAAGTGCAAGAAGTGATGAAAAGGAAATCTAAACCGCAGAAAGTGAAAAAGATGAAATTTTTTCTTTATCGTGGATTTTTTAAGTGCGGTGAATGTGGATTTACAATCACAGCAGATAAGAAAATCAAGAAAAGCGGAAAAGAATATATTTACTACTACTGCACCAAGAAAAATCCACATCACCAATGCACGCAAAATGTTTTTACGAGAGAAGAAAAAATTTCATCTCAAATTAGCGAGGAACTTCAAAAAGTTTCTTTGCCTGATGATTGCGCTGATTGGATGATCAAGGAATTGAAAAAAGAGAAAATCCAATCCAGCAAATCATCAGACTTTTTTGTTCAAAAGACAGAAAAGGAACTTTCAAAACTTGATGAGAAGTTGGAAAAACTAATGAACGCATATTTGGAAAGTGTTTTGAATATTAGTGAATACCAAAAAGCAAAAAATTTTCTCATCAATCAAAAACAAGTTTTGAAAGACAAATTAAACGCTTTTGAACTAAAAAGTAATAATCGGTTCGAACTCGCCGACAAGTTTATAAAAGACAGTAAACAAGCCAAAATTATCGCTTCCAAAGAAAATCCCGAAGGGATTCGGGATTTTCTAAAAAAGATTGGTTCGAACTTCCAAATCCAAAACCAAAACATTTCTTTTTTGCCACGCGGAGCGTGGCAAATCGTTGCAAAATCAGCCCTTTCAGCCTCGCCCGCAGGCGAGGCGACCGCACCGCAGGTGCGTAAAACTTCCGAAAACTCTGAAATTGTAAATTGGCGGAGAGGGCGGGATTCGAACCCGCAAGTCCTTGCGGACGGCGGTTTTCAAAACCGCTGGAATAGCCGTTATCCGACCTCTCCTTTTGGGGTAAATATTCCCCATGTCCAACCCCGGGTTGGACATGGGTGATTTTGGCGGAGGAGGTGGGATTCGAACCCACGTGGGCGTTAACCCTGCACATTAGCAGTGTGCCGCAATAGACCAACTATGCGACTCCTCCACTGAATAACGGATTTATTATATCTTAATTTCCATATATTTTCAAATATTTAATGATACAAGTTGGATTTAAAGAACTGGATTCCCGCTTTCGCGGGAATGACAAGGGGTTTGGCACAGGTCGGACCTGTGCCATTTTTTTGTGTTTCTTTTGGAAGCGTTGCGTTTTGGGTTTTAATTATGTATAATATGGTTGTTTTATAGGGAGCACCCGTAGTTCAACTGGATAGAACGTCAGATTGCGGATCTGGAGGTTGCAGGTTCAAGTCCTGCCGGGTGCACACGATGAACTTCTCTACTTCTGTTTTAGAAATCTCTGGAGTTGGCCCAGCCAACAAGAAGAAATTGGAAAAGCTAAAGATAAAAACTGTTGGCGATCTTTTGTTTTATTTTCCGCGCCGATATGAAAACTTTTCTCAAAAAAGTTCTGTTGCTTCAATCTATAACAAGGGAAAATACACTATTGAAGGAAAGGTTATTAAGACAAATACTGATGTGACGATCGGGAGGAGAATTGCTATTTTTGAAATAATTATAAAAGACGAAACGGGAGAGATAAAAGCTGTTTGGTTTAATCAACCCTATTTAAAAGAAAAGATAAAAGAAGGAGATGAGATTGTTCTTTCGGGAGCAGTTAATTTTTCTAAAGACGGCTTACAATTTTCAAATCCTTTTTTCCGAAAGCTAAACTCTGATGAAGATGCTTTTGATATAATCTCTATATACTCCGAACAAGGAGCAGTCACCTCTTCTTTTCTCCGTTCTGTTATTAAGAAAGCTCTCTCTGGGATAAACATTCAAAACAAGGAAACCCTCCCTGTCGAAGTTGTTAAAAAAAATAACCTTCTTTCTTTATCAAAGGCACTAAACGAAGTTCACTTTCCGTCTTCAACTAACAGTCTAAAGAAAGCAAAGAGAAGATTTTCTTTTGAAAGAATCTTTCTTCTCCAACTTTTCATACTAGAGCAGAAGATCGCCATCTCTAAGAAAAAGGGGGTTCCTGTTCCAGTTGATATTGAAAAAGTTAAAGATCTTGTTGACGGCCTTCCGTTTACCTTGACCGATGCTCAAAAAAAGGCGTCTTGGCAGATTCTTAAAGATATAGAGAAAAACACTCCGATGAACCGTCTTCTTGAGGGAGATGTTGGTTCTGGAAAGACGATTGTTGCAACAATCGCTTCTCTCGCGGTAATAAAAGCTGGTTATCAGGTTGCGCTGATGGCTCCAACGGAAGTTCTCTCAAGGCAACACTTTGATGAGATAGCAAAACTACTCTGGCGTTTCAAGATTGATATCGGTCTTCTTACCGGAAAAAAAGATAAGATAAGGTCAAAAAGATTAAAGGGAGATACTTTTGAAGTCTCCAGGGAAAAGCTTCAAGAAAAAGTGGAAGAAGGAAAGGTGGACCTGTTGGTGGGAACTCACACCTTAATACAAGACAAAGTGAAGTTTAAAAATCTTGCTCTTGTTATTGTTGATGAACAACAAAGATTTGGGGTAGAACAGCGAGCAAAACTGTGCTTAAAAAAAGATTCTTTTATTCCTCACCTCCTCTCAATGACTGCAACTCCGATCCCAAGAACCCTTGCCCTTACCCTTTACGGCGATCTTGATCTCTCGGTTATTGATGAGATGCCCGAAGAAAGAAAACCGATAATAACTGAGCTGGTCTCTCCCAAAAAAAGAGAGGATGCTTACCTGAAGATAAAAGAAGAGATAAAGAAAGGAAGGCAGTGCTTTTTCATCTGTCCGCGGATTGAAGATCCTGACAAAAAACCTGCTGATGGAAAAAAATCACCGTGGGCAAACTTGAAATCAGTTGAAAAAGAGAAAGAGAGGCTTGCAACAGAAGTTTTTCCAGAATTTAAAGTTGAAGGGCTACACGGAAAGATGAAGAACTCTGAGAAAGAGAAAGTGATGAAAGATTTCAGAGATAAAAAGATAGATCTTCTTGTTTCAACTTCTGTTATAGAAGTCGGGGTTGATGTTAAAAACGCAAGCATAATGGTCATTGAGGGCGCGGAGATGTTTGGCTTATCACAACTTCACCAGTTTCGGGGAAGAGTTGGAAGAAGTGATATTCAGTCATACTGCTTTTTGTTTACAAGTTCGTGGAACGAGAAGATAAAACAACGATTAAAAGCACTTTTAACTTCAAAAAACGGATTTGAGTTAGCAGAAAAAGATCTTGAGATAAGAGGCCCCGGTGATTTTATCGGGAAAAAGCAGTGGGGGTATGATGACTTCACGATGAAAGCCTTGAAAGATCCTGTCTTGGTTGAGAGTGCGAGAGAAACAGCGAAAGATATTCTTGAGGAAGATCCCGGTTTAAAGAAAAACTCTCTTTTGAGAAAGAGAGTTGATCTACTAAAGAGAAAGATACATCTTGAGTAGATTAAATGTGACCCCAAGGGGATTTGAACCCCTGTTACTAGGATGAAAACCTAGCGTCCTAGACCAAGCTAGACGATGGGGCCGTCAGCTTCCAAAAATGCGTTACTATTTTAATATAAATTACTAAAAAAAACAAGAGGGAGGGAGAAATCCAAAACTGGATTCCCGCTTTCGCGGGAATGACAAAGGAGGGGGAAGGAATGACACTCCGTCGTCATTGCGAGGGCTTTAGCCCGTGGCAATCTCTCGTGGACTGCAAGAATGATGAGATTCTTCAGTCGCTTCGCTCCTTCAGAATGACGGGGAAGAAAGTCAAAGGTCAATTGTCAAAGGTTAACTATCAAAACAAACTATGATTATTTTAGCTGTTGAAACTTCTTGTGATGATACTGGGATTGCTTTGTTGAAGAAAGACAAAGGGAAAGTTGAGACTATTGCCAGTGTTGTTTCGTCACAGAATGAAGTTCATGAAAAGTGGGGAGGGGTTTATCCTTCCGAAGCAAAAAGGGAACATCAGAAAAATCTTATCCCAGCTTTGACTGGTGTTCTTAAAAAAAGTAATTTTCTTGAAGAGGGAGAAACGCCTGAACACCCTGAGATAGAAAACATCTTATGGAGAGAGACCACCCTTCTCTCTAACTTAAAAGATTTTTTGAAAAAATATCGTGTTAAAAAGATTGATGCTATCGCAGTTACTGTCGGACCCGGACTAGATCCTTGTTTGTGGGTTGGAGTTAACTTTGCAAGAGCTTTTTCTCTGTGCTTGGATCTTCCTATTGTCCCCGTTAATCACATAAAGGCACACATCTCTTTCTTTCTTTTTTCCGATAAAAATGTTGCTTTTCCAGTGGTTACTCTTATTGCAAGCGGAGGGCACACAGAACTTGTTCTGATGAAAGATATTAACTCTTATCAGGTTCTTGGAAGAACAAGAGATGATGCTGCGGGAGAGTGCTTTGACAAATCGGCAAGAGTTCTTGGACTTGGATATCCGGGAGGACCAAAGATCGCAGCTGAAGCTGCTAAATTTTCAATTTCCAATTCTCAATTTTCAATTAAACTGCCTCGGCCGATGAAGTATTCTGATGATTATGATTTTAGCTTCTCAGGGCTTAAAACTGCTGTTTTGTATGATTACCGCTCAAGAGATAAAGAAACGCAACAGAACAAAGAATACATCGCTTTAATGGCAAAAGAAGTTGAAGAATCAGTAACTGATGTTTTAATCTTCAAACTTGAAAAAGCAGTAAAAGAGCATAACGCAAAAACGGTAATTATCGGAGGAGGAGTTACAGCAAACAAGACTCTTCAAGAAAAAGCAAAAGAGATGACTTTGAAATTTGAAGGAGTTGAACTTCTCACTCCTTCAGTTAATCTTGCGACAGATAATGCAGAGATGATAGGTGCAACGGCGTTTATGTCAAAAGAGAGAAAAAACTACAAAGAAGTTGAGGCAAAGCCCAACTTAAAGATCTCCGATAATTAGAGAGACTACTTTTCTATTTTTTTAACCATCTCAATAATTTGTTTTCTAAATAAAACGAAGGTAAGAATGGTTAAAAGGAGAGGGATGAGGATGTAGGTTGTGAACATCTTTATTAATTTTGAATTTTGAATTTTTTCTGGATTCCCAGTCAAGCTGGGAATGACAAGCGGGGGAAAGTCAAAAGTTAAATGTCAAATGTCAATTGTTTTCAGGAATTTTTATAGTTCTATTTTTCTTTTCTTTTCTTTTTCTATTTTTGGGACTTCTATTGTTAGGATGGAGTCTTTTATGTCTGCTTTTATCTGTGATGGATCAAAGTCTTCGGGCATAATTACTTCTCTTCTGAAGTCACCAAAGTAGCACTCTTGAGTATAGAAGTTTTTCACTTCATCATCTCTTTTTGGGCACTCGCGGTGTCCTTTAATAACAATTGTGTCTTTTTCAGTAACAACTTCTATGTCCTCTTTTTTTACTCCTGCAACTGGCGCTTGAATCACAATGTTCTTCTCGGTTTCGTATATATCAACAGCGAGTTCTCCTTCTTTTTTAAACCACGACTTCTCTTCATTTTTTTTATCTTCTTTATTTTTTTTAGGCATATTTTTAGAATAACACTTTAAAAAACAAAAAACAATGTGCCCTCGAGAGGACTTGAACCTCCAACCCTTGCGGGACACGGTCCTAAGCCGTGCGCGTATACCAGTTCCGCCACGAGGGCAAAGCACCTCTGTATTATAACAACAAAAACCCCCAAAGCCAAGGGCTTTGAGGGCTTTTTTGTTCTAATTTTCCTTAAGAGGTTGTTCCTGTTGGCGCTCCAAGTAAGTTTGTAAGCAGTGCCACTACTCCACCAGCAAGAAGGGCAATCACAACTCCAATAAGAGCATATTTTACCCATTCTTTTGCTTTTGCAATTTTACCTTCATCACCACCTGCAGTTATAAAGTTAAATGCAGCTAATACTAAACAGATTACAACTACTATTAAAAATATTGTATAGACTGCTTGCATTACAAAATCAACAAAATCTTCTATATCACTCCAAGAAGTCCAAATGTCAGTAGGAGGATCTTCAAGTCCAAGTGCAAGACCAAAAGGCAGAACAAGCAAGCCGATTAAAAGAACTGATAAAAATGGTGTTATTTTTTTTATTTTCATTTTATTTTTATTGTTTTAATAAAAATCAACGACCTTTATTATATTTATACCCTCTCTAAATTAATAATATAATCATCATTATCACAAGTCAAGTATTCTTCATAAATAGAAGAAGTTTCTTCGTATGTTAAAAGATTTTCAATCAGTGTTTGCATTCCTCCAGCAAGAAGGGCAACGGCAACCCCGATAACTCCGTAGAAAACCATCTTTTTTGCTTTTTCAAACTTAGTTGGATCCCCAGCTGCGGTAAGAAAAGTTATTCCAGCAATTACAAAAAAGATAACGGCAACTCCACCAAAAATTGCCCATAAAAATTTTGCAAAGTTGTTTATTATCTCAACAACATCATCTCCGGTTTCAATTATCGGATCATCAGCCAAAACAAGCAGTGGAGAAAAAGCAAGCAGTCCAATAAACAAAAAAGTTGTTATTTTTTTCATATTTTTAAATTAAATAATCTTCATAAATAAAAGCGTCAGGGTCAGGGTCAGCTTCTTCAACTCCGATCACATCTTTAACAACAAGAATAATTCCGTTGGCAACAATTATTATAGTAAGCCCAATCACTGCCCACTTTATAAGATTTGTTGCTTCTTTTGCTTTTCCTGGGTCTCCTCCAGCAAAGAAAAACTTAAAACCACCCCAGATAAAGATAATCGGGGCGATTGCAAAAGCAACCATTGTTATAAAAGAAACAACAGCACTTATTATAGCTTCTATAGAATCATATTCTAGTGGATTATCAATTGTAATAGGGTCGCCAAAAACTAAAAGCGGCACTAAGGAAAAAAACAAAGTGAAAATTAATATCTTTTTATTTTTTTTCATACAATACTCCGAAGTGAGAAACTCCGGCGTCAATTTTTTTTACAACTTGAAATCCATTTTCTTTTATTTTTTGATCAACTTCGCTTTCTGAAACACTTTCCGTATTACTCCAATCAACAACAAGCATCTTTCCTGACTGTCTTAAAACTCGGTGTGCTTCATTTATTACTGCTTCTTTATCTTCTGCTTGAAAGAGAATGTTTGAAATAACAACCAAGTCAAAAGAACCAGCAGGAAGATTTGTTCCTTTTTCAACATCTGCTAAAAGAGTTCTGATGTTGTAAACTTTTTCCGTTTCTGCCTTACTCTTCAATGCAGATAGTGCTTCGTTCATAACATCAACTGCGTAAACTGTCCCATCTTCACTTTTTTTTGCCAACGGAATACTCCATCCTCCAGAATCACAACCAAAATCAGCAATCTTCATACTTTTTGAAACAGAAATTTCATCTATTATTCTTGTTGGATTTAAAAAGCTCATTTTAGATACAAATAACTGATACTAATTTATCTCCTTTGTTTAGTTTCATCATTCTTGCTCCTTGAGTTATTCTTGATTGAACAGGGATGTTGGAAAGATTTACTCTTATAACTTTTCCTTTTTGTGAGACCATCATCACATCACTTTCAATAGTTAGTGTTCTTAATGCTGCAACCTCTCCGATCTTTTTTGTGTTTTTAACGGTTTTAACTCCCATTCCTCCTCTTTTTTGAGCACGATAACTCTTGGTTTTTATTCTCTTTCCATATCCGTTTTTGGTCATAATTAACAAGTAAGAACCATCAACGCTTTCTTTTTCAATTATTGACACATCAGCAACGCCATCATCCTTTTCTTTAATGTTTATTCCTCGCACTCCTCCTGCTTGTCTTCCCATTGCACGAACTTCTTTCTCGTTAAAACGAATCAGTTTTCCTTTTTTTGTTGCAATTGCAATCTCATCGCTTCCACTTGTCTTTCTTACTCGGCAAACTTCATCATCTTCTTTCAGTGTAATTGCAATCAATCCGGATCTACGAATATTAACAAACTCTTTCAACTGTGTTTTTTTGATAATACCTTTTTTTGTTATTATTATCAAATTTTTATCACTAACTGTTTCTTCCTTCTCTAAAGGAATAACTGCCAACACTTTCTCTTCTGGTGATATCTCTAAAAAGTTTAACAACCCTCTTCCTCTTGCGGTTCTGACTCCTTCAGGAATCTGATAAACTGGAATCCTGAAAACTTTTCCGCTATCAGTAAAGAATAAAAGAAAATCGTGAGTCATTGCTTCTATGAAGTGATCAACAACATCTTCTTTTCCGGTCTTCATTCCCAGCATTCCTTTTCCTCCTCTTTTTTGCGCCTTGTATGTTGCTGGGTTTATTCTCTTAATATATCCTCCTTGCGTTATTGTGACAATTGTTGGTTCTTGAGGAATAAGATCAAGATCATTAACTTTCTTTAGTCCTTTTTCGTTAACTTTGGTTCTTCTCTCATCATTAAACATCTCCTTCATTTCAAGAAGTTCTTTTTTAACAATCTCCATAATCTTCTTATCGCTTGCAAGAATTGCAGTAAGTCTTTTTATAATTGCTTGCTTCTCTTTCAACTCGTCTTCTATTTCTTTCTTCTCCATCTTCGCTAATTTTTGCAACTTCATCTCCAAAATCGCATCTGCTTGAATTTCTGTAAACTCAAACTTCTTTATTAAGTTCTGTTTTGCATTCTCTTTATTTTCTGATCCTTTAATTGTTTTTATTATCTCGTCTATATGAGAAAGTGCCTTGTAAAGCCCTTCTAGTATGTGGGCTCTATCTTTTGCTTTTTGTAAATCAAACTTGGTTCTTCTTATAATCACCTGATTGCGGTAATCAATATAATAACGGAGAAGCTCTGCTAGCCCCATCACTCTTGGCTGAATTCCATCAATTAAGGCGATCATATTAAGATGAAACTTTTCTTGTAGTGATGAAAAACTGTAAAGACGGTTCAGTATCTTGCGGGGATAAGCACTTGATTTCAATTCAAAAACAATTCTCATTCCTTCTCGGTCTGACTCGTCTCGGATATCTTTTATTCCGTCTAACTTCTTCTTCTGAACAAGTTTTGCAAAATCTTGAACAAGTTTTGCTTTTCTTACTCGGTAAGGAATTTCAGTAATAATAATTTGAGTTTTTCCTTTTTCTTCAACCACTTCTGCTTTCCCTCTGATTGTAATAGATCCTCTTCCTTGTGAGTAGGCAGAAATAATATCTTCTTTGTTGTATATTTCTCCTCCAGTAGGAAAGTCTGGTCCTTTCACAAACTGAAAAAGATCTTCAGTGTCTGCTTTTGGATTTTCAATAAGGTGAACGGTTGCGTCAACAATTTCTCCAATGTTGTGTGGAGGAATGTTTGTTGCCATTCCTACTGCTATTCCGAGAGAACCGTTTAAAAGAAGTTGAGGGACAGGAGAAGGAAGAACTGTTGGTTCTTTTTTTGTTCCATCATAATTTGATATAAAGTCAACTGTTTCTTTCTGAATATCCTGAAGCATTATCTCTCCCATCTTTGAAAGACGAGCCTCACTGTAACGCATAGCGGATGGAGGATCCCCATCAACTGATCCAAAGTTTCCTTGTCCTTGGACTAGGGGGTAGCGCATTGAGAAGTCTTGTGCCATTAGCACCATAGAGTGATAAACTGCCATATCTCCGTGAGGATGATACCTTGCTAAAGTTGAACCAACCACACTCGCTGACTTTCTATATTTTGCACTGTGAGTAATTCCATCTTCTTTCATCGCATATAAAATTCTGCGGTGAACTGGTTTTAATCCATCACGAACATCAGGAAGGGCTCTTCCAACAATAACCGACATCGCATAATCCATATACGATTCTTGCATCTCTATTGTAATATCTCTCGGTTTCACATATCCGATCTCTGCCCCTAACTCTTTCTTTTCTTCTCCACCAGCGTTTTGTTCTTTATTTGTGTTGTCTTTATTTTTCATTGTTTTTTTATTTTAACTTTGGAATTAAAGGAATTACTTTCATATCTATAGACGGAAGTTTGTTTTCTTCTATCTCTAACTCTTCTTCTTTTTTAACTTCCTTTTCTCCTATCGCTTTTAAGAATGGAGACAGATCATCTATATCAAGATCAAGTCCTTCAATCTTGTAGTGCATCGGAATAACGACTCTTGGTTCAATCTGAGAAATCACTCCAGTTGCTTCTTTTGCATCTATTGTGTAAACACCTCCAACTGGAATCATAAGAACATCAACTTCTCCAATCTCTTTCATCTGTTCAGTGCTTAACTCTTTTTCTCCAAAATCACCAAGATGACACAATCTTACTCCGTCTATTTCTAATGTATAAATAGTATTCAGTCCTCTTTTTGCTCCTTTTTCTTGATCATGATAAGACTGAGTTCCTTGAATAAAAACATTGTGCAGTTCATATTCTCCAGGATTGTCTATGACAAAAGGATTACCCTTCACTCCTTTTATATTATTATGATCAGAGTGATTATGTGTAACAAGCACTACGCTTGCTTCTATTTCGGGAAGTTTCAACCCTGTCTTTTCATCAAAAGGGTCTATTAAGATAGACACTTTTTCTTTATTCTTTTTTTTCTGAATAGTTATCAGAAAACAAGATTGTCCGTACCAAGTAATGTTCATAGGTTTGGTGCGCTGATTATTGCTGATATCAACGCTGATTATTGCTAATTTATTTTTACTCTATTGTATTTTATCACTACTCTTGCAAAAATCAAGAAATTGTGTAAAATATATCCTATGACTAAAGAATTATTAAAGGAAAAAAACTTACTTAACATTCCTAAGGAAGGAGAGATAGTTGAAGGCAAGGTTGTCGGAAAAGGACGATCTGCAGCTTTTCTTGATTTAGGAATATTCGGAACAGGAATTATATACGGACGCGAATTCCTTTCCGCAAAACATGAGTTAAAAGAAATGAAAGAAGGCGATATTGTTGTCGTAAAAATCATTTCTCTTGATTCTGACGAAGGATATGTAGAGTGTTCAAGAATTCAAGCTAAAAAAGAAATGGCTTGGGATATTCTTGAAAAACAAAAAGAAAATGAAGAGACAATCACTGTAAAGATAGAGGGAGCAAACAAAGGTGGTCTTCTTGCTAAAATATCAGGAATTCCTTCTTTTATTCCTTCTTCACAGTTATCTCCTGACAACTACCCTCGTGTAGAAGGAGGTGATTCAGGAAAAATACTGAAAGAGCTACAAAAGTTTGTAGGAAATAATATGGATGTTCAGATTCTTGATATATCAAAACAAAAAGAAAAAATTATTCTTTCCGAAAAAGCAAACAGCAACAGTGAAGTCAAAGAAAGCTCCTTTAAGTCATATAAAGAAGGAGATGTTGTTGACGGAAAGATAACTGGAATTGTTGATTTTGGAGCATTTGTCCGTCTTGAAGATGGAATTGAAGGACTAATTCATATTTCTGAGATAGATTGGAGTTTAGTTCAAAATCCTAGTGATGTTCTAAAAGAAGGAGAATCAGTTAAAGCAAAAATAATAAAAATTGAAGATGGAAAGATCTTCCTCTCTTTGAAAGCTTTAAAGAAAGATCCTTGGAAAGAGATTGAAAAGAAACATAAAGAAGGCGATGTAATAAAAGGAACTGTTTCTAAATTCGTTGCTTTCGGAGTTTTCATAGAAATAGAAGGAGGAATTCAAGGACTCTGCCACATCTCTGAATTCAAAACAAAAGAAAAAGCAGAAGAAGCTTTAGAAGTAGGAAAAACCTACGACTTCAAAATCCTATCAATAAACGCAGCCGAAAGAAGACTCAGCTTGAGAGTTGTAGAAGAGTAAAATAAGCTGAAACAAAACAAAAAACACACGATAGCTCGTGTGTTTTTTTGTTCCCGAGGTGTCACCTCGGGAAGATTCTTATTACGAAAATCTAAGAAACATCAATTTTGATCTTAGCACCAAGTGCTCTAGCAACTTTATTTAAAAAAGATAGAGATGGATTATATTTTCCTGACTCAAGACGAGCTATAGCTGACTGCTTAGTTCCAATCTTTTCTGCAATATCTTTCTGTGTTAATCCTTTTTTAATTCTTTTTTCTATAAGCAAGCGAACCAATTCAAACTCAAAACCTATTTCATCGTAATGACTCTTTACTTGCTTGTCTTTCAGTAGCTCTTTTTTGAAGCTTTTGAAACTTTTTGTTTTCATTGTTCTAATAATAACATATATGTTATTTTAGTCAAGAAGCTTTATAATATTTTTCGCTCTTTCGATTTCTTTTCTTGGAATTTTGCGATCTTTTTTAACAAACCCGTGCAATAAAATAATTTGTTTTTTATGGAAAGTATAAATAATTCTAACTTCTTGAGCTCCTCTTATTCTTAATTCAAAAATATCATTATCTATCTTTTTACTGTAAGGCATTCTAATTTCACTTCCAAACACCCCTAATAGTTCTATTGTACGAATCGTTTTTGCAATAGTTTGTTTTTCTAGAGATTTTATAAATTTTTCTACAGATTTTTCAAAAAATCTAATTTCCATAAAAACTTATTTTTCCTAATTCAAAGAGGTTTGTTTCTTTCATTCCGTCAAGCTTTGATTGGATTCTCGATACACATCCGGATGTGTACACCAAGGATAATGGGATTGCCACGTCGCTTCGCTCCTCGCAATGACGATAAAGTGTCATTCCCGCGAAAGCGGGAATCCAGTTTCGCGTTGTTTTGCGTTTCAGTTTCGCGTTGTTTTGCGCGCTTCCTTTGGAAGCGTTATTTGTCTCCTCGGGAGGACTCGAACCTCCAACCTACTGCTTAGAAGGCAGTCGCTCTATCCGGTTGAGCTACGAGGAGTATTGGGGTGAGCGACGGGACTTGAACCCGCAACCACTGCGACCACAACGCAGTGCTCTGCCAGTTGAGCTACGCCCACCATGTTTGGATAAATTCTAATAACCAAAATTCAAAATTACAAACTGGATTCCCGCTGGAGTTTATCCTCGGCTACGATCGGGGGCGGGAATGACAGAAAGAGTATGAATTTCCCGAGGTTCCCGAGGTCTCACCTCGGGAGTTTTCTCTCTAGATCGGATCTAGTAATTTTTGTTTTAAAATTCTTTCATTCTTTAATTTGAAATTTATTCGAAATTCAAAATTTAAAATTCAAAATTATCATATTGTCTCCCCGTCAGGACTTGAACCTGAACTTCTCCCTTAGGAGGGGAGTGCTCTATCCAGTTAAGCTACGAGGAGCTAACCTCACAGATTATATTAAAAAACTGCAAATTAGTCAATGTTTTACCCGTTATCTTTTTTGATTTAAGTGGCTTTTTGTGATAGTATTGGGGTATTGATTAAAATTAAATATGAAAAAAAATAATTTAAAAATTTTTGGAAGAAATGTTGTCTCCTTTATTATTGTCTTAGTAGTTATTATAACTCTTTTTAGTTTAGTTGCTACTGATTCCCTTAAAGAAAAGGAAGAGATCTCTTTAGCGGGACTTTCTGAAAAAATAAACAAAGAAGAAGTTTTAAGGATGGTTGTTGTTGGTGGTAATATTGAAGCATATATTAGTGAAGAAGATTTTGTTACTGCCAAAACAGAGCCTGGTATTTCTGTTTATGAATCACTTGTAAACTGGGGAACAGAAGAAAGCAAAATAAGAAAAATTGATGTTGATTTTAAAGAAGAGAAAGACTGGTCTTCAGTTTTAAATTTAGCTTTTTTAATTATTCCTGTTCTTTTTCTTATCTTTATCTTCTACTTTATATTCAAGCAAGCAAAAGGAGGGGCGATGCAAGCTCTTGATTTTTCAAAAGCAAAAGCAAGAGTTTTTGGAGAGAAAGGATCTCCTTCTTCTGGAGTTACTTTTCAAGATGTCGCTGGATTAGAAGAAGTGAAAGAAGAGTTGGAAGAAGTTGTTGATTTTCTTAAAAACCCTTCCCGATTTTTAAAACTTGGAGCAAGGATACCAAAAGGAGTTCTTCTTACGGGAGCTCCCGGAGTCGGTAAAACTCTTATGGCAAGAGCAGTTGCTGGTGAAGCAAAGGTTCCTTTTTTTGAGATCTCTGGGTCAGAATTTATAGAACTATTTGTTGGAGTTGGTTCAAGTAGAGTTAGAGATCTTTTTGCTAACGCTAAAAAGAAACAACCTTGCATTATTTATATAGACGAACTTGACGCAATCGGAAGATCAAGAGGAGCTGGTGTTGGAGGTGGACACGACGAGAGAGAGCAAACTCTTAATCAGATTCTTTCTGAGATGGATGGTTTTGCTCAGGACACAAAGATCGTTGTTCTTGCAAGTACCAACCGTCCCGATGTTCTTGATTCAGCATTGCTAAGACCCGGAAGATTTGATCGGAAAATAATTCTTGATCTCCCAGATAAAAAAGCCCGCCAAGAGATACTGAAAGTTCACACAAAAAACAAACCACTGGTTTCTTCTGTTAACTTGAAAGAAGTTGCTGAGAGAACTCCTGGATTTTCAGGTGCTGAAATTGCTAACTTGGCTAATGAAGCAGCTCTTCTTTCTGCAAGAAAAAGAAAAAAGAAGGTTGGACAAGCAGAGTTGCTAGAAGCAATTGAAAAAGTTCTTCTTGGGCCTGAAAAGAAAGGTTATTTAGTGAACAAGAAAGAGAAAGAACTTAGTGCTTATCACGAAGCAGGCCATGCTATTGTTTCTTCTTTTCTTCCAGAAGCAGAACCAGTTCAAAAAATATCAATTGTTTCTCGTGGACAAGCGGGAGGATATACAATTAAAATTCCTCTTGAAGAAAGCAGAATAAAAAGAAAATCAGAGTTTATTTCTGAGATAGCAGTTCTTCTTGGCGGATACACTGCTGAAAAAATATTCTTTGGAGAAGTTTCTACGGGGTCTTCAAATGACCTTGATAGAGCTTCAAGATACGCAAGAAAAATGGTGAAAGAATTTGGAATGTCTCCACTTGGTCCACTTCGCTTTGGGGGAGAAAGAAGTCATGTCTTTTTAGGAAAAACAATGGCTGAAGAAAGAGATTACTCTGAAGAAACCGCATCAAAGATAGATAAAGAGGTTTCTGTTTTTATAGAACAAGGATTAAAAAAAGCAGAAGATATAATTAAAGACAAGAAAGAAACCTTAGAAAAAGTTGCGAAAACTTTAGTAGAAAAAGAAACCTTAGAAAGAAAAGAATACGAAAAAATAATAAAAAGTTCCTAGTAATAGGTGGAATTATTTAAATTTTGTGATATAATTAGTGATGGTTAGTAATACTTAATCATTGATAATTGATTTTAGTCAAAGGTCACATGTCAAAGGTTAAATGTTATTTCGGGCGCATAGCTCAGCTTGGTAAGAGCGCTACTCTTATAAAGTAGAGGTCCCTGGTTCAAGTCCAGGTGCGCCCACAGTTTGTTTAATTTTGAATTTAGATTCCACCCGAAGGGTGTAATGGGTGCGTAGCTCAGTTGGCTAGAGCGCTACCGTGACATGGTAGAGGTCTCAGGTTCAAGTCCTGACGCACCCACAAGTGTTTTTAAAATGAATATAGTTTACGAAGACAAGAATATTATCGCTGTGAATAAACCTGCTGGAGTGGTTGTTTTTTCAGAAGATAAAGAAGAGTTAAGTGTTGCAAAAATTCTTGCTGATAAGTTTCCTGAATTAAACAGTGTTGGAGAAGAAAGAAAGGGAGCTGTTCACCGTTTAGATAAAGACACAAGTGGAGTTGTTCTTTTTGCAAAAAGTAACGAAGCATTAGCTTTCTTGCAAAAACAGTTTGCTGAAAGAAAAGTAAAGAAAAAATATATCGCCCTTGTTTTTAGAGAAGTGAAAAAAGACAAAGGAAGAATAGAAAGTTTTCTTTCCCGTTCGCCAAAAGACAGAAGAAAACAAAGATCACTTCCTGACAAAGGGAAAAAAGCTGTCACTTTTTTTAAAGTAATTAAAAGGTTTGAAAAGTTTACACTTTTAGTTGCTTCCCCAAAAACAGGAAGAAAGCATCAGATAAGGTGTCACCTTGCTTCGTTAGGACATCCGATCGTTGGAGATAAACTTTACCGTTTTAAAGACTTGAAGAGTCCAAAAAGCGTTAGAAGACAACTTCTCCATGCATTTTCAATTGAAATAAAAACCCCTTCTGGAAAAGATTTAAAAGTAAAAGCAAATATTCCTGAAGATATAAAAGATGTATTAAGAAAAATATAATTATGTCATCAAAATTAGAAGAATTTAAAAAAGAACAGAAAAAGGATAGTATTCCTGATATACAAACTGGAAATACAGTTAGAGTTACTCAAAAGATAGGAGATAAAACTCAACTATTTGAAGGTCTTGTTATCGCCCAAAATCACGGAAAAGACACAACCGGAACAATTACTTTAAGAAAAGTTATTGATAAAGTTGGTGTAGAGAAGGTTTTTCCACTTCACTCTCCTACAATTGAAAAGATTGAAGTTGTCAAAAAAGGAAAAACAAGAAAATCAAAGATATACTACATAAGAGAAAAATCCAAAAAAATAGTACAAAAGAAAATAAAATAAAAAGTAAAGTTTAAACCAAGCACTGCTTGGTTTATTATGCCCGGGTGTCGGAATTGGTAGACGACTTTGGTTGAGGGCCAAAGGTCCTTTATGGGCGTGTGGGTTCAAGTCCCACCTCGGGCACAAATTGACAGTTGACCTTTAACTTTTAACATTTAACTTGATTTCCGCTTCTGCGGAAATGATAAAAAGTAGTCAATAGTCAAATGTTAAATGTCAATTGTCATTAAGGGCGGTTAGCTCAGTTGGCTAGAGCGCATCGCTTACATCGATGAGGTCATAGGTTCGAGTCCTATACCGCCCACAAAGTTGACACTTGATCATTAACATGTGACAATTAAATTACAATGCCGCGGTAGCTCAGTGGTAGAGCGCTTCTCTGAAAAAGAAGAGGTCGTCAGTTCAATCCTGACCCGCGGCACAAATTGCGGGTGTGGTATAATGGCTATTACACGTCCTTGCCAAGGACGAGATGGCGGTTCAATTCCGCTCACCCGCTCTAATAAAAAAATGTCATAGGTGACACCTATGACATTTTTTGTTTTCCTTTTCTCTCTCTATTTATTTTTTTCAAGCTCGTCAATCTTCTTTTTTAGTTCTATCATTTTTAACTCTCTACCAACGGTTATCTTGTAAAACTTTTCTAGCTCGTTTACTCTCTTCTGTAGTTCCTCTGTTTTCTTTGAAACTTTTTCTTCTAAACTACCTGTTAATTCTTGCAACTCCTTTGTCCTTTCTTTAACTTTTACTTCCAACATTTCTTTTGTTTTTTCCGTTGCTGCTTGTGATTGTTGAAGATTTTCAACCATCTTATTAAAAGATTGAGCTAGTTCTTCTATCTCGTTTTGTGTTTTAATTTCAACTCTGTGATTTAAATTTCCTCTTCCAATTATATCAACTCCTTCTTTCAAGATAAATAACGGCTTCGTTAATGTTTCAGACAGTAAAAACAAGATGAAAAAACCTCCCATCGTTGCTAAAAAAGTAATAAAAAAGCCATATAACATCATCTCTTTAGTCTGTTCTTTCTTTTTATCTAAAGAGATTGTTATTTTAGAGAAACCAATTACTTCTCTTTCTTTCTCTTCTTCTAAAGAAAAGAAAGGGTGAGTTTCTAAAACTGGAGCATAGAAATCATAGACAAGAGACCCTTTCTCTGTTTTATTACTAACTCTTATCACCCCTCTTTCTTTTTCTAGTCTTTCTTTAATCTTAGAAGATATTCTTTGTTCTGATAAAGTTCCTTGCTCTTTCTTTTCAAGTAAAATTATCCCTTTTTCATTGTAAGAAGCTATCAGTATCACTTCTTCTCTCTCAAAGAGCGCCTCGGCAAAAGGTTTTAGTAGCACCGGATCCTCTGATGCAACTCCAAGTTCAGAAGCGTAAGAAAAGTCATTAACTAAATGCTCTCCTGACGAAACTAATTCTTCTTCTAATAAGCTGTTTATTCGGTAACTAAAAAGAGACAACAAAAGCACAGCGATAAATATCACTAAACCCCCTCCGTAAATAAGAAGTTGAGTTTTAAAGCTTTTAGTCTTCATAAGTCGTTCTTAGTACTTGCTGAAAATAAGCACTGATGGGGTTACTTCTCCGTATCTGTTTCCAACTCCAAAGAAATTACCATAAGGTCCAAGGTTAGAGTTTCCTATAAAAGGAGCGCCTCCCGATGCTTCCATTGTTTTTTCAATCATCTGATCCCAACCTTCTTTTTCTGGAATTCCTAATAAAGAAGCTCCACACTGATCAACTAAAACTCCAGCAATTTCTTCTTGAGGAACCCCTCCTCTGGCTCTTGCTAGTCTGACAGCAAGACCAAGTCTTTCAATAAAAAGCTCTGGATCACTTTCAAGTAAGTGAATCTCAGTTCCTTCAGGTATAACTGTTCCGATATTAATACTATCGTCTTCATTGAAGTGTAAAGTGATTATCATGTGCCAATTTTTAGTTCCGTCACTTTCTAAAACTTCAATACCAAGAGTATGATAGAGAGTTTTATGAAGAAACATATTGCTTGTTCCCATAAACTCATCTAATTCACCTCCTAACCACTCGTTATATACTTCAGCGGCTGGTTGATCATCAATAGTAATGATTCTAATTCCTTTTTCATCTCTTGCAACTTCAGTTACTTCACCTTTTGGTCCTGCTGGATTAAATCCTCCCAAAAAAGCATGTCCAATTTTAGTATCAGTGTAAATAACAGCAACAACAACCCCTTTTTCATAAGCTTTATCATTTACAAATAAAGACTCTCCACCACTAACCAGGTCGCCATATCCAGCAGCAGCTCCTCCTCCAACAATAGGAACTTGCTCGCCAAGAACACTCTCTGCTCCTTTAATAAAGAGATCTTCTCCTGCTCCAAAGTGAGCACTGGCCATCATTGCAATTTTAGGAGAGTCTTCTTTTCCTGCGTCTTTTATCGCTCTCTCAGTGGCAATTTTTGCAGTTTGCTCTGGAGAATCACCTTCGCTTAATTCTGCTCCCCCTACACCAACAACTAAATTCTCTCCAGAGAAGCCCATCATACTTAACACATTTCCTTCTTCTACTCCTTCTCCTATTTTAAATCCATCTTTTGTCATTATTCCAAACAAAGAAGTGTATCCATATATTTTAACCCCTTCTGGCAAGACTTTTCTTGCTTCTTGGATAATCTTTTCTTGATCAAATCCAACGGTTGAAGTTAAAACAACAAAACTAGGATCTTCTCCTAGTTCTTCCATCATTTTATTAAATGCTTCTAATACAACTACTTCTTCTTTTTCTTCAGAAGCAGTGTTTTCTGAAAGAACACCATAACCTGTTCCTATTTTTAATTTTACTTCTCTTTCTTCAATAACAACCTCGGGTTCTTCTTCTACAACGGGATCTTCATTATCTCTTAGAAAGAATAATAAAAACGCCCCGATTATAACCACAAGAGCAGTTACTGCTCCAATAATGATTTTTTTATTTATCATATTTTTAATTTTAATAATTAATAGTTTTTTTATTATAAGTCGACCACCTACCTTAAATGTTAATTTTTTTATTATTTCATATTATCATAAAAAAAATATTTAACCAATTTCTTGACATAAAAATAAAAACAGATAAAGTAGAGGCAGTAAATAATCTTGAAAATGTTGACTTATGTTTTTTTATATGATAAGATGTATACACTCTCTTGAAAGGAGAGCTTTTTGTTTTATTAATTAATATATTATATATGTCTACTCAAAAGGTATCTACCGATGATAGTAGTAGTATACGGATCATCCTCTTACTACCACTTTCTCTGTTTTTTATCTTTGCAATAGAAAACAACGACAGTAGTAACAGTGAAGAGCTTGTAGAAAAAGAAATGGCCATCTTGTCTTCTTATGAAGAAGTAGATGATGACTACTTTTCAGAAGATAATAATCTTCAAATTACAGCCTTGACTGTTAAATCAAATCCTGTTTATCACAAATCCCAAGTAATGGGTTCTCAGGAAATAAGAGAAGAAAATGGTGAAGAACTAATAGAAGGTGAAAAACTAATAGAAGAAGTTGTTGTGAAAGAAGTGTTTTTAGTTGAGATGACGGGATACTCAAGTACTCCCGATCAAACAAACTGTCAACCATTTATAACAGCCTCTGGAGAGTGGGTGAGAGATGGAATAGTGGCAACAAACTTTCTTGAATTCGGAACAAAGATAAGAATCCCTGAATACTTTGGAGATAAAGAGTTTGTTGTAAAAGACAGAATGAACTCAAGATACACTCTTCCTAAGAATGATTCCTATGACGGATATGTTGACATCTGGTTCCAAACCAGAAACGAAGCAGTAAACTTCGGAAGAGTTTTAGCAGAAATAGAAGTAATAGAATAAACAACAAAAAAAATGGCACAGGTCTGACCTGTGCCATTTTTTTGTTGGTGCCCGGGGCGGGACTTGAACCCGCACGCCTTGCGGCACATGATTTTAAGTCATGCGTGTATGCCGATTCCACCACCCGGGCAGGAATGACCTTTGACATGTGACAATTGACTGGATTCCGTCAAAGGTCAACTGTCAAATTGAGGCCTGGGCGGGATTTGAACCCGCGCATGAGGGTTTTGCAGACCCTTGCCTTACCACTTGGCTACCAGGCCATAAGCTAAAGAGTTTTATTTACTGTTTTTTCTTTATAAAGAACAACTACATCTCCTTCTTCGGTTTTTGTTTTGCTTTCTATAAGCATTCCCATCTCTTCATTTTCTGAAATTTTCTCCATATCTTTTTCTTCTTTTTTCAAATTAACTATTTTTCCTTCTCCTATTTTTTCTTTATCTCTTTGTATTTCAATAAGTGATCCCTTGATTGCCTCTCCTTTGGTTATCTTTCCTCCTAAAATTTGTCTGTTTTTCTGTGTTCTAAATACAGCTAATATCTTTATTTTCCCGATCTCTTCTCTTATAATCTCTGGTTCCAACATTCCTTCAATTGTTTTTTTAACAAAATCAATTAGTTCGTAAATTATATCAAAATATTCAATTTTTACATCCTCTTGAATCGCCATCTTTTCTGCTGATTTTTCGATACTAACATTAAAGGCAATTATTTTTGTATCTTCTGTTTTTGCCCACTCTATATCAGACTCAGTTATATTTCCAATATCAGCTTTTATTATTTTAACTGCAACCTCTTCTTGTGGTATTTTACTTAGTGAATTTTCTATCGCTTCAAGAGAACCAACCCCATCAACTTTTAAAATAATATTTACTGTTTTTTGCTCTCTTGATACTGCTTTTTTTTCTTTTATCTCTTTTCTAGAAACAAATCTTTTTGCATCTTCAGCTTTCTCAAAAACAAAGAAGTCTTCTCCAGCGCTTAGACAGTCTTTAATTCCTGTTATCTGAACCGGAGTAGATTCTCCTGCTTCTTCTTTTTCCTTTCCAAGAAAATCTTGAATGGTTCTTATCTTTCCACAGCTATGCTCTGTTCCAATAAAATCTCCCTTTCTTAAAGTTCCTTTTTTAATAAGAAGGTTAATAACTGTCCCTTTTTTAGGATCTCTGACTGACTCTATAACAACTCCTTCTGCCCCATCAACATCTTCCAATTCAAGTCCTTCCATTTCTGCAACAAGACCAACCAGTTCTAACAACTCATCTATTCCTTCTTTATTTTTACAAGAGATATTTGCTGAAGGAACCTCTCCTCCATACGATTCTAAAAATATCTGTTCTTTTGCAAGATCTTGCTTTGTCTTTTCTATATCTGCTTGCTTTTTGTCAATCTTATTTATTGCAACAACAAACGGAATTTTACTGTCTTTTAAACACTGAATTGCCTCTTTTGTTTGCTCTTTAACTCCTTCATCAGCGGCAACTACTAAAATTCCAACATCAGCAACATCTGTTCCTCTTGAACGCATCTTAGAGAAAGCCTCGTGCCCAGGAGTATCAATAAAAGTAATCTCTTTTCCTTGGTGAGAGATCATATATGCTCCTATTCTCTGAGTTATCCCTCCTGCTTCTTTTTCAGTTATTTTGAGATCTTTCACTGCTTCAAGAAGAGAGCTTTTTCCGTGATCAACATGACCAAGAACCACAACTATTGGTGGTCGTGTCTTTGCGTTGTTCTCATTTTTTTTATTTTTTTCTACCATAATTTTATTTAAAATCCTTTACTATCCTTCAATCGCTTTCTTCTCTTCTTTTGATAAAGCATACTCAGAAGAACCTTTTTCTACTGGTTTTCCATAAATCCTATTACCGTCTTTTGTATAAAAGTTTGTGACAACTACTCCGTTTTTCTCTTGATCTACAAAAGCAATAGAAAAACTTTGATTTCCTCCTTCTCCTGGAAACGGATTAAACCTTACTACTCCTGGCTTTTTTAAATAAAGTTTTTCTCTCTTTTTCATTTCAATCAGTTCTTCTCTTATCTCTTTGTTTTCTTGTTCTATCTGTTTTAATTTTTCTAAAACTTCTCCAATGTCTTGAGGTTCTTCTTCTTGTTTCTTTTTGAAATTAAACATATTTACTTAAATTAACCAGTTGCGGAGAGAGCGGGACTTGAACCCGCAAGTCCTTGCGGACACCGATTTTCGAAATCGGCGGAATAGCCAGTTATCCGATCTCTCCACTTTTTAGAGGAAAAAGTGGACCCTACCGGACTTGAACCGGTGGCCTCTACCGTGCCACGGTAGCGCTCTAGCCAACTGAGCTAAGGGCCCAAAGCTCGCGCTCCGCGCGAGAAAATTTTCAATTTTCAATTTGACAATTTTCAATGAATGACCAAATTTTTTAATGAATAAATTTTCAAAAATAATTTTACTTTATTTTATAAAAACTATAAGGTTTAGAAAATTAAGAAATTGAAAATTCATTGAAAATTGAAAATTGCCAAATTGAAAACTATTTCACAACTTGTCAATTATATCACCATCACCTTGTATTATCAACCTTCTTCTTTTGTCGTCTTTGAACTCAAAGTGTATCTCGGCTGATTTTTCGGGAAGTGATTTTTTTATGTTTTCTCCCCACTCAACCACTACTATATTTTCTTCGTTGTTTATAATCTCTTGAAATCCTAATACTGATAAATCTTTATCTTCTATCCGATAAGCATCAAAGTGATAGAGATATTTATTATTTTTTGTTTTGTATTTTTTAAAAACAAGAAAAGTAGGACTTGTTATGTTTTCTTCAACACCCACCCCTTCTGCAAATCCTTGTGTAAAAGTAGTTTTTCCTCCCCCCAGATCACCACTCAGAGATAAAAAAAACTTTTTTTGTTTTTCTATCACTTTTTTCCCCATCAAAAACCCTATCTTCTTCGTTTCTTCAGGAGAGTTTGTTACTACTTCTTTTTTAATCATCTTCCCATTATACAAAATCCAACCCACTAGTTCAAACCCCTTCTTTAAAAAAAATGGCACAGGTCGGACCTGTGCCATTTTTTTTGATTGACTAAATGGGTTATTTGGTATATAAATAAGGGGTTACTATGCCTTAATTATTATGCAAAGATCAACTGTGAGAGGGGAGGTTAATATTCCTTTGAAACTTATTAAAGACCTTTCTTCTAATAAAATAAATAATGTTTCTGATTTTGAAAGAAAATTGAAAGATTGTATCAACAAAGATACTTCCGTTTTATTGGAACTTCTTTTTATTGGAGCTTTGTTTATTGACTCCTCGGATATTCATTTAGAAGCAGAAGAAGAAGGATTGAAATTAAGAGTGAGAGTAGATGGTGTTCTGAGAGATGTCTTGGTTATAGAAAGAAAAGTCGCCGACAAAGTAGTTTCTAGGATAAAACTGCTCTCAAGTGTAAAGCTAAATGTTAAAGATCGTCCCCAAGACGGAAGTTTTACTATCGTTTTTCCTTTTGAAGAAGCTCCTTTAGAGGTGGATATAAGAATGTCCACTCTTCCTTCTGAGTATGGAGAAACAGTTGTTTTAAGATTGCTTGATCCGAGAAAATTAATAACCCTTGAAGAGCTTGGGCTTAGAAAAGATCTACTTGCTCTTTTTAAAGAACAGATAAGAAAACCAAACGGAATGATTTTTGTTACTGGGCCAACTGGTAGTGGTAAAACAACTACCCTTTATGCTTTTTTGAAAACAATAAACAGTCCTGATTCAAAAATAATAACAATAGAAGAGCCGATAGAGTATCATCTTGATGGAATATCACAAACCGAAACAAGACCTGACAAAGGATATGATTTTGCTGGAGGATTAAAAGCAATTATGCGACAAGATCCTGATGTTATTCTTGTTGGAGAGATTAGAGATATAGAAACAACACAAATTGCCACACAAGCTGCTTTAACTGGACATCTTGTTTTTTCAACACTACACACTAATGATGCCCCTGGAACGATATCACGACTAGTTTCTCTTGGAGAGCAAATCTCTAATATCGCTCCTGCAATAAATATGATAATTGCACAAAGACTGGTAAGAAAAATCTGTCCGATGTGTGCAAAAATTGAAAAACCAGACGAAGAAACTATGAAAAAAATAAAAGAAGAGTTAAGTAATGTTGATAAAAGTATATTTTCTCTTCCTTCTGAGTTAAAAATTCCTACTGCAACTGGTTGCCGGGGTTGTAATTTTACTGGATATAAAGGAAGATTGGGTGTTTTTGAGGCGTTTATTGTAGATAGTGAGATAGAAGATTTTCTTTTTCATTATCAGTCAACTGCTGAATTAAGAGAAAAAGCAATTGAAAAAGGAATGATGACTGTAAGACAAGACGCTTTAATCAAAGTAATTGAACAAAAAACAACAATAGAAGAAGTTAACCGAGTAACATAACCATGTCCATCCCCGGGTTAGACATGGGGTAGTGTTGTTATGAATACAAAAAAAAGGGCTGTTTCTCCTGTTTTAACTCAAGAGGACGAAGGGCTTGATTTCACTTTGAGACCTCAAAGTTTTAAGGATTATATCGGACAGTCAAATATCAAAAAAAATATCAGCATAATAATAGATGCTGCAAAGAAAAGAAAAGAGCCTTGTATTGAGCATATTTTATTTTATGGTGGTTCAGGGTTGGGAAAAACAACTCTCTCTTTTTTAATATCAAAAGAAATGAGAAGTAGTATGAGAACTGTTGCTGGTCCTTCAATAAAAAGAAGTGGTGATTTAGCGGCAATTCTAACTAATTTAAAAAAAGGAGATGTTCTTTTTATTGATGAAATTCACAGAATGAATAGTGTTTGTGAGGAGGTTATATACCCAGTAATGGAAGACTTTAAACTAAACATTGTTATTGGAAAAGGACCGATGGCAAGAACAATGGATATTAAAATTCCACCATTTACTCTTGTTGGGGCAACCACAAAACTGGCTCTTTTATCTTCTCCTTTTAGAAGTAGATTTGGTGCTACTTTCCGTATTGATAACTATAAAACAGAAGAAGTGGAACAGATAATAGCAAGGTCTGCTGAACTTTTAAATATAAAAGTAGAAAAAGATGCTTTGAAAAGAATTGCCTCTTGTTCAAGATTTAATCCCCGAGTTGCAAACCGCCTCTTAAAGAGAGTGCGTGATTTTTCCCAATCAAAGAACAAAGAAGTTATAACCGAAAAAGATGCAAAACAAGCTCTTTCATTTTTAGATATTGATGAGATTGGTCTTGATTCCGGAGATAAAAAAGTTCTTGAAGTTTTAATAAAATCCTTTAATGGTGGCCCTGCGGGAATAACTTCCATCGCAATGGCTTCCGGTGAAGAAGAAGAAACAATCGCTGAAATACACGAGCCATACTTAATGCAGATCGGATTCATAAAAAGAACAAAACAAGGAAGAGTAGTTACAGAGAAAGGAAGAAAATATTTAGGAGTTTAAAAAAATTTCAAATGTTAAAATATTTATCACTTCTTGTTCTGTTAATTCCTTTGTCAACTTACGGTTTGGTTATTAGTGAAGTTCAGATAGAGGGAGATAATCCTAGTGAGTGTTATATTAAAATTTATAATCCGTTAGATGAAGTTGTTGATCTTAGTGATTATCGTCTTCGTAAAAAAACTTCAACTGGTAAAGATTACTCTTTAAGAGTTTTTCCTGCAGAGAGTTATATCAAAAAAGATAATTTTTTCATCTGGGCAAGTTCAGAAAACAGTTCTTTTCCTGAAACAGTAGAAGCAGATATTTCTTCAACACAAACAATATCTTCTGATAATAGTATTGCTCTTTTTGATAATAATGATAACTTAGTTGATGTTGTCTGTTGGGGAAGTGGTGAAAATTCTTACTGCAACGAAGATGTTCTTGAAAATCCAGAAGAAGGGCAAGTAATAAAGAGAAAGGATAATGTTGGCGATTTTTATCTACACCCTCCTCCATTATCTTTAATAGACATAAAAGAGATAAAAACAGAGAAACAAGAAAAACAAAAAACACATCCTTTTATTTTTGGATTTTTTCTTTCTCTGTTTTTAGCAACGATAGTTTTGTATTTAAAAATAATAATAACTAATAAATATTAAGATGTCCGGACACAGTCACTTTAAAAACATAAAAAGAAGAAAAGATTCAGAGGACAAAAGGAAAGCGTCTGTTTTTTCCAAAATGTCAAAAATGATAATTGCTTCTGTTAGAGAAAACGGAAAAGATCCCGATTCAAACACTACTCTTCGCACTATTATAGAAAAAGCAAGAAAAGCAGATATGCCAAAAGAAAAAATAGAAAGGGCTATTCTTCGTGGTTCTGGAGAAGGAGATGGGGGAAGTTTAGAATTTTTTTCAGTTGAAGTTTACGGTCCAGAAAATGTTGCGATTATTATTGAAGGGAGTAGTAGTAATAAAAACCGAACAATTGGTGAGATTAAAGAAGTATTAAAAAGATATAACGGAAAAATAGCTAATCTGGGTTCTGTTAAGTGGTTGTTTGAACAAAAAGGAGTTTTAGAGATAGACAAAGAACAAATCCCTGACGCAGAAGAGTTCTTTTTAGAGGCGCTGGACTTTGGTGCAGAAGAAATTAAAGAAGATGATTTAGTTTTAACTATCTATACTTCTCCTACTGATACCGATAAGATAAAATCATTTGTTTCCAGCAAAGAATTAGACGCTAACTACATAAAGATCGGATGGAAACCAACTTCTACTATAAAAACAAAGAAAGAAGATTATAAAAAAATAATAGAAGAACTGGAAGAAAATGAAGACATAGAGGGTGTTTATAGTAACGCGGAGTAAAAAATTACAAATTCCAAATTACAAATTCCAAATAAATTACAAATTCAAATATCCAAAACTACAAACTGGATTCCCAGTCAAGCTGGGAATGACAAGAGGGGCAAGGATTATAAGTTGTTGTTTTGAATTTTGAATTTTGGTTATTGGTGCTTATTTAGAATTTGTAATTTGTAATTTGTAATTTAAAACATATGATCGCAATAGGGATTGATCCTGGGACGGCTACTACTGGGTATGGAGTTGTTTCAGTTGAAAATAATTTTTTTAAGTGTCTTGACTATGGAACTATTGATACTGACAAAAGTCTTTCAGATTCAGTTCGTCTTGATATTTTAAATAAAAAATTGAAAAAAATAATTAAAAAAAATTCTCCTGACATTTTTGCAATAGAAAGTATTTATTTTTTTAAAAATGCAAAAACAGTTATTTCAGTTAGTCAAGCAAGAGGAGTTGCTCTTCTTACTGCTGAAAAGAAAAAGCTCCCCATATATGAATTTACTCCTCTTGAAGTTAAAATGAATATTGCCAACTATGGAAGAGCTGATAAAAAACAAATCCAAGAAATGGTAAAAAGACTGCTTAATTTAAAAGAGATACCCCGCCCAGATGATGCTGCTGATGCTCTTGGAATTGCTATTTGTGGATTAATTAAAAGGGGTATATAAAATAAATTATGAAAAAAATACTTATTAACATTCTTTATATTTTTATAATTCTATTCTTGATAGGAGTTCTTTTTTCTATCTCTGTTTTTATTTATTTTGCAAAAGACCTTCCTCGTCCTGAAAGATATACAGAATATCCTATTATTAGACAAACCGAAATATATGACCGAACAGGAGAAAATAAATTATATACAGTTTATGGAGAAGAAGTAAGAGAAATAATATCAATAGAAGAAGTTCCTCAACACTTTATCAATGCTCTTTTAACTGCTGAAGATCGTAGTTTCTATAGTCATTTTGGGATTGATTTTAAAGGAATTATTCGCTCTTTTATTCTTAATTTTCAATCAGGAAGAACAGTTGCTGGGGGGTCAACAATATCACAACAGTTTGTTCGTTCTGCTTTTTTAACCACAGAAAAGAAAGTGATGAGAAAAATAAGAGAAATTGTTTTAACGGTAGAACTTGAAAGAAGATATTCAAAAAATGAAATATTAGAATTTTATCTTAACCAAGTTCCTTTTGGTGCTAATATTTATGGAATAGAGTCAGCGGCAAATATGTATTTTAACAAGTCAGCAAAAGAACTTTCTTTAGCTGAGTCAGCAGTTCTTGTTTCTCTTCTTCCTGCTCCTAGTTATTTTTCCCCTTTTGGAGAAAATGTTGATATTCTTTTATCAAGAAAAGATCGTCTTCTTGATTCTATGAGTGAGGAAGGGTTTATTACAAAAAAGAAAACAGAAGAAGCAAAAGAAGAAGATATTGTTTTTTATAGATCTCCTGAGTATATAAAAGCTCCCCATTTTGTTCTTGATGTTAAAAAATCATTAGAAGAAAAGTATGGAGAAGATTTTATAAAAGAAAAGGGATTGAAAATATACACCACGATAGATTATGATATTCAGAAAAAAATAGAAGAAGTAGTCAAAGAAAAAGTTGAAGAGAATTATAATTACAATGCTTATAACGCTGCTGTTGTTGTTATAGATCCTAATAATGGAGAAGTTCTCGCAATGGTTGGTTCTGCTGATTATTTTGGAGATCCTTTACCAGAAGGATGTACTCCTGGGTTAGATTGTAAATTTGACCCGTTTACAAATATTGTTAACAGTGAGAGACAACCCGGATCATCTTTTAAACCATTTGTTTATGCTATTGCTTTTGAAAATGGTTATAATGGAGAAACTATTATAATAGACGAAAAAACAAACTTTGGAACCTCACTAAATCCATATATTCCTCAAAATTATGATGGATTATTTAGGGGAGAAGTTACACTAAGAGACTCTTTGGCTCAATCTTTAAATATTCCTGCTGTGAAAGTTTTAAAAGACTTTGCAGGGCTAAAAAATACTGTAGAGAGGGTTCGTGATTTTGGAATTAACCTCTCTGAATCTTATGAGTTTTATGGCCTTCCTTTAGTTTTAGGAGGAGGGGATGTTAAATTAATAGAAATAACCTCTGCTTATGGAATATTTGCAAATGATGGTTATAAAAATAATATTTCTTCTGTTTTAAAAATAACTGATAAAGAAGGAAATATTATAGAAGATAACAATAACACCTCTCAAAAAAGAGTTTTAAAATCATCTGTAACTGAAGAAATAACTGATATTTTATCAGATAATGATGCACGAGCCCCTGTTTTTGGACAAAATTCACCTCTTTATATTGAAGGAGAAGACATTGCTGTAAAAACAGGAAGTACTCAGAATTTTAGAGACGCTTGGTGTATAGGATATAATGAAGATTTTGTTGTTGGAGTGTGGGTTGGTAATAATGATAACTCTTATATGGTAAATGCTCCTGGAGTTGCTGTTGCTACTCCGATTTGGAGAGAAGTTTTTGAAATCTTATTAGAGGAGTAGTTTTTTAACTCCTTAGTTTTTTATAGGCATTATAATATAAAGAAAGTCTTCTTTATTTACTGGCCTTAAAATTCCTGGACTACTTTCGTTATTTATTTCAAAAACAACCTCTGAGTCTTTTATATTAGAAAGACCATCTAAAATAAATCTATAATTAAAAGAGACACTAACACTCTCTCCCTCTGCTTTTCCTGATATTTTTGTTTCGTAATTACCTAACTCATTGTTGTTACTTTTAATAACAACTTCTTGTTTTTCAGAATCCACATCTAATATAACTTCATTTATTTTGCTTGTAAAAATACTTGATGCTTTTATTTTATTTAGGAATTCATCCTTATTTAATATTATTTTCGTTTTTAACTCTTTCGGAATAATACTTTGATAGTCTGGATAATTTCCTTCTATTATTTTTGATGTGAGCTCAATATGAGAGTGATTAAAATCATCCATTTTTAATTTAAATAATATCTGATTATCTCCAAAAATAATTTCTATCTCTTTGTTTACTTCTTTAAAAATATTAACAACTTCTCTTGCTGTTCTCTGAGGAATAATAACAGAAAAATCATCTATTTTTTCTTGTATTTTTATTTTCTTTTCAGCTAATCGGTAACTGTCAGTTGCTACTAAATATATTTTTTTATTTTTTAAAGAAAAAAGAACTCCTGATATTTCTGGTTTAACTTTAGACATTGAAGGAATGTCTATAATTTGCAATAATGCTTCGCATAAATCTTTACTATTTAAAACTATTTTTTGTTTCTCTTCTGTTTTAGGAATAATTGGAAATTCTTCTACATCAACACCATTTATTTGTGTTTTATAATCATCACAGTCTAAAAGAATATTATTATCTTTTGTTTTTAAGGTTATTTTCTTATTTGGAAGAAGATTAATAAAAGAAGAGAATGAATTATAAGGAATAACGACTTCTCCATGATCTTCTATTTTTCCTAATGTCCAATATTTTATTGCTATATCTAAATCAGTTGCTGAAAAGCTAATAAAATCATCTTCTGTTTTTATTAATATGTTTTTTAAAACAGGAAGTGATATTGATTTAGATGATGCTCTTCCGATAATACTTAATCCTTCTTTTAATTTATTTTGTAGTAAATTTATAATCATAATATTAAATTAATTTATTAACTAGTAGTTATTAGTACACTTGATAACTTGTAAATCCTTTTGTTTAAAGGGTTTTTTTATAAGGAAAAAAGATTAAAAAAGTGTTGAAAAGTGTTAAGTAAAAAAATCACCTGAATTTTAAATGTTTTTTTAACCTCTTTTCCACAACATCTTAACACCTCTACACTTCTTTACATTGAAAATAAACTTTCCCTTATGTGTGATATTTCTTCTTTTATCTCATTATTACTTTTTATCTCTCTCTCTATTTTAGAAAAAGAGTAAATTACTGTTGTATGATCTTTTCCGCCAATTTTTTTGCCAATATAAGGATAAGAGTAATTTAACTCTTTTCTTAAAAAGTATATTATAATCTGCCTTGACTTTGCAATTTCTTTTTTTCGGGAAGGGCCCATTATGTCTTTTTCATTAGTGTCATAAAAACTAGTAACTGCTTTTATAATTTTATCAAAAGAAAAATTAGACAAATTAGATTGGTTTATATTATTTAAAACAAGTTTTGCTGCTTCTATATTAATAGGTTTTTTTAATACCTGTTGATTAATTATTAATTTATTTAAAACTCCTTCAAGTTCTCTTATACTTCTTTGTATATTATCAGCAATAAAATAACAAACTTCGTCAGGAACATAGAAATCTTTCTCTTCAGCTTTTGTTTTTAAAATAGCTGCTCTTGTATCAGTATCAGGATTTCCAATGTCAACAATCATTCCTCCTTCAAATCTTGACCTTAGTCTGTCTGCTAAAGAACTAATAGATCGGGGTGGTCTATCAGAAGAAAGAATAATCTGTTTATTTTTTTCATATAAATTATTAAAAGTGTGAAAGAATTCTTCTTGTGTTTTTTCTTTATTAGAAAGAAATTGAATATCATCAATAATTAAAACATCAATATCTTTATATCTGTATTTAAAATCATCCATCTTGTTGTTTCTAATAGAAGATATTATTTCAGATATAAATTTTTGTGCTTGAACATAAAGAACTTTTTTTCCTTGAAAATCATTTTTTATTTTATTTCCAATTGCTTGGATAAGGTGAGTTTTTCCTAGTCCAGTTTTACTGTAAATAAAAAAAGGATTATATAAAGATCCAGGATTTTCTGAAACAGCAGATCCTGCAGCATGAGCAAGTTCATTAAAAGGACCAACAACAAAATTATCAAAATTATATTTAGGATTTAACCCAGTTTCACTGTCAATTGTCATTTCTGGAAATTCCATCTGGTTTTCAGAGTTTTCAACTTGTTTTTCATTAGAAGAGTTTTTATTATTAGAAACAGGAGGTAAAGAGTTGGGACTTATTATATATTCTATTTTTTTAATATTTTTATTTATCCTTTTTACTGTTTCTAGTATTTTTTTATGATATCTACTTTGAATCCAGTCTCTGACAAAGGTGCTTGGAACAGAAACGACAACTATGTCTTTTTTTATTTCAAAAATACTTGTGTTTTTAAACCAAGTGTTAAAACTTGCATCAGAAACATCAAGCTGAATTTCAGCAAGAACAGATTTCCAAAGATTTTCTTTTTCTATAAACATAAGGATATAAACTTAAAATTACTATATCATATTATAATTAATTGTGGAAAACTACTAAAATGGGAAAAAGTTGTGGATAACTTGTTAAAAATAACTAAAGATTGACTTATTTTACTATATAGAGTAATATATTGTTAAGTTAAAAGATAAATTTATGTTTTCCAGAGTACTTAAAAAAAGAAAAAGAAAAAAGACTCACGGATTTTTAGTTAGAAAAAGAACTAAAGGTGGGTGCAGTGTTCTAAAAAGAAGAATAAAGAAAGGAAGAAAAAAAATATCAGCATAGATTCTAATCTCTAAGATATTGTTTTTTATGTTTCCTCAAAAAAATAGGTTACGAAAAAGAAAAGAGTTTGAGGATGTATTCAAAAAAGGAAAAACCTTTTTTGCTTCTTTTTTTTTGTAAAAATAAAAGAGAATAGTTTTAACTTCTCTAGATTTGCCTTTGTTGTTCCTAAAAAAGTAGAGAAAAAAGCAGTTGAAAGAAATAGAACAAAAAGAATGATGAGAGAAATTTTTAAAGAGTTTTCGGTTTGTTTTAATAGAAGTGTAGATTTGATTTTTATTACTCAAAAAAAAATAAATAAAGAAGATAGAGAAAAAGCAAAAAAGGAAGTAGAAAGAATTTTAAAAAAAGCAAAATTAATATGATAAGTTTCTTTTATACAACAATCTACCAACCGTTATTTAATTTAATGGTTTTTATTTATAATATCGTTCCTTATGCTGATTTAGGAGTAGTAGTTATTTTATTAACAGTATTAATAAAAATACTTCTTTTTCCTTTAGGAGTTAAAGCAACAAAATCTCAAAAAGAGATGAATGAGATTCAACCAGAAATAAAGAAAATACAAAAAAAATACAAAGACGATAAAGAAGAGCAAGCAAAAAAAATTCTTGAGATATACAAAGAAAAAAAGATAAACCCTTTTTCAGGGATATTTGTTCTTCTTATTCAACTTCCAATTTTAATCTCTCTCTTCCAGATATTTAGAAAAGGAGTTGGCGAAGAAGAAATGAGTCAACTTTATAGTTTTGTCAGTAATCCTGGAGTAATAGACACCACCTTTTTAAATATTATTGATATCTCTTCTCCTAATACTTTTCTAGCAATACTAGCAGCGGGAGGACAGTATTATCAGATGAAGATAAGCACCCAGACAGTGGAAGATAAGGGGAAAAAATCAGATACTGCCAAGATGATACAAAAACAGATGCTTTACTTCTTACCAGTATTCACTTTTATCATCCTCTTAACAATTCCTTCTGCGGTTGGTCTCTACTGGATTGTAACAGTGCTTTTCTCTGTATTACAGTTCTATCTTGTAAAAAACAAAAAGTAACACTTGTTATAAAAAAAGCATCGCGGACTCCGCCCCCGCGATGCTTTTTTTGTTTAATTTAGTGGTTTTATTAGAAGCCTGTTTTTGCTTGTTTTATTTTTTGAAGTTCTTCTGGGGAAGAAGTTATTATCTGATCTTCTGCGTAAGAAGCAGTTATTCTTATTACCACATGTTTTTGTCCGGCAAAAAATATTCCTTCCCCAACTTCTCCCTCTAAAAGAGTTGATTTTTCTTCTCCAGTTAAATTGAAAGTTTCTTGAACAGTGTCTATAACTGCGGGAGATTGTTTAAGAAGTATTTTTAAAGCAGAGTTGTTAACAATTGGTTTTCCGTAACTTGAAGACATAAAATCAGAAACATCTTGAGTTATTGTAGATACTCCTAGCCAGTATTTTCTTGCTCTTTTAACTAATCCAAAAAGGAAAGAGGCTCCATCTTCGTGCTTCATCATTACCCACGCCTCATCAACAATAAACAATCTTTTCTTCATAGAAGAGGTTATTGTTTTCCAGATGTAACGAGAAACAATAAACATTGCAATCGGTCGCATCTCATCTTCAAGGTCTCTTATTCCAAAAACAGTTATATTGTTATCCATTGTAACATTTGTGTACTGGTTAAAAAATTCAGAATATGTTCCTTGGGTAAATTTTCCTAAACGAAGAACAAGATTTCTTGTTCCTTCCATTGAGTCTAAAACTTGCTCTAAATCAGAGAAGATAGGAATGTTTTTTTCCCAAGTAGAAGGGTCACTTTCAGGAGTTATATCTTTGGCAGCGTATGTTTCAGTGATTGCTTGGTCTATAATAGAATCTTCTTCAGGAGTAAGTCCTCCTAACATAATGCGGAGAAGACCAACAAGCCCGATAGTGTTTCTTCTTATAACTTCTGCAGGAGTTTCTCCTTCTACGGGGACAGGAATATCAAAAGGATTAATATGATTATCAGAGCCGAGAGAAATATTAAAGAAAGATCCCCCAGCTGCTTCAGCAAGTGTTTTGTATTCGTTGTCAGGATCAATAATAATGACATCTATTCCACTCATCAAAGAACGAAGAGCTTCTAGCTTGACTAGATAAGATTTTCCACCTCCAGAAACGCCGAAGATGACAGAGTTTGCATTTTCCAGTGAGAATCTATCAAAAATAACAAGAGAGCGATTGCTTGCATTTATTCCGTATAAGATTCCATCATTAGAAGTGAGATCAAAAGAAACAAAAGGAAAAATACTAGAAAGAGGTTCGGTATTCATTGGGGTTTTTGTGTTTACAAGGTCTATCCCAAACGGACAACTACTTATAAATCCTCCTGATTGTTGAAAAAGGGTTGGTCGGATGTAAACAGAACTTGATTCAAGAATTGATCGTAGGGTGTTCTCAATGTCTTCAGTTTCTTTTTCTGAATCACCAAAAACAGTTATATAAAGACCTAACTGAAACATCTTCTCTTCAGCCATCTGTAAGCGATCTCTAAGTTCTTCCATGTCACCGTGAGCAGTTTCCAAAATAGGATCTCTTATATTTCCTTTTTCTCTTTTCTCCATTATTTCTGCTTGAGTAGCAGTTATCTGTTTTCTTAATTTTTTCAAAACATCACCAGTGTTTGCTGGGGTTATGAAAAAAGATATATCTAACTGAGTATTAAGGTTTATAATAGAAGAAAGCCAACCAGCGTTTAAATAACGAGGATAAGAAAAAACAAAAAAAGAACGAGAGTATCTTTCTCCAAGCTTCAGATGTCCTTGTTTTTCATCAATAGAAGAAGGAGCGATAATATCAACAATTCTTAAAACACCATCGTCCTCCTCTTTCTTCTTTTTCCCAATTAAATTTTTAAAATCATCTATAAAAGACATATAATATAATTTTCAATTTTCAATTTGGCAATTTTCAATGAATGACTAAATGAAAAAAGCACCAAATCACAAGCATCAAATTCCAAATAAATTCAAAATCCTAAATTCAAAATTCAAAACAATCATTGTCATTCCCGCGAATGCGGGAATCCAGTTTTGGAAATTAAAAAATTGAAAATTCATTGAAAATTGAAAATTGCCAAATTGAAAATTCTTTTGTTATCTTGTTAATTCTTCTGGGAATTCTGGGTAGTATCCTTTTTCGGCGCTTTTTGAGTGGAAGACTGACCAGAACAGTTCAATTATTTCAACAGTTGTTAGTGGGGCAGAGTGAAGGCCGCATCTTCTTAGCCCTAAGGCAACAAATTCCATTCTTTGGTAAAGCTGTCTTTTCCCACGGAGAAAACTGTCTTCAGTTATATCTTCTTCATCTCCTTTCTTCTTTCTTGAAAACTCAACTCCTGATGAGTTGTAAGGAACAACAACAAAAAATCGTTTAGAATAGATGGATTCTTTTTCTATAAAATCTTCTAAAAATTGCCGATATCCAGCGGTTTGTTGTTGAAGAAGTTGATTGGTTTGTTTTTTTTCAATTTCTTTTATCTTTTCAATATATCCTGTAATGTTTGTTTTTCTTGACTGAACGACGATCTGACATGTGAAGTCAAGGGAATTTAGAAACGATTGGAAACGATCTATTATTGCTTTTTGTTCATCAGGGGATTTAAGAGCGATATTAACAGAAGAAACCATAAGAATTCCTCTTATTCCTCCAGCACTTAAAATAACAGTACCTTCACGGATCTGCTTAATAGGGATAAAGTCTTGAGTGCTTTTAGTGGACATATAATATAATTTTCAATTTTCAATTTGGCAATTTTCAATGAATGACCAAATTTCCAAATAATTTAATTTTCAAAGATAATTTCCTTTATTAATGTTTATAAAATTAGGAAATTAAGAAATTGAAAATTCATTGAAAATTGAAAATTGCCAAATTGAAAATTTTTATGCTGTTTCTATGAACTTGTTTACATCGCTTAATCTTCCTTTTGTTGCTTTTTTCTTTTTTTGCTTTACTACTGGTTCTTCTTTTTTTCTTTTGCTTGGTTGGTTAACTTTTATAATATAGTCTTTCTTTTTCCAAAGGTATCTTTTATAGGAAGTACTGAAAAAAATAACTTTCTTTATATAACTTGGTAGTGGTTCTCCGTTTTTTTGAAAAAAAGCAAAAGCAATACCGACTGCTCCAACTAAAAAAGCAAGAGTGTAAAAAATTGGGGATGTTCCTCCAAAAACAACAAATAAAAGCAAAATAACAAAAGCGGCAACAGCAAGATATCCGAGTTGAGAAAAAGAAGCTGGCCCTAATATCTTTGCTTCTCTTTCAATATAATGAGGAACTTTGTAGCGCATAAAGATATAGAAACATTTGACATTTAACAATTGACATTTGACTGTTGATATATATTCTGGATTCCCGCGTTCGCGGGAATGACAGTGGTTTCAATGGTCAATAGTCAAATGTCAACTGTCAATTACTATTCTATCACAAAACAATCCTTTGACAATATTTTTTTTTAAAGTTAAAATGAACTAATGATTAAGGGCAAAAAACTAATATTACTTTTTGTTTTTTTTATCTGTTTTTTTGCAGTTGCTTTTACATATGGAACAGAAGTTGATTATCCAGAAATAATGGGAACAACAGTAGGGGAAGATTCTTCAGTTGGTGATTTTGTTCAGTATCTTTTTAAGCTTACTATATTATTATCGGTTGTTGCTGTTGCAGGAATAATTCTCTATGGTGGTTTTGTATATCTAACCTCTCCAATAAATCCAGAGAAAAGAAAAGATGCGCAAAGAAGAGTTTATAATGGATTTGCTGGTCTTTTTATAATTCTTTCCTTTGTTGTGGTCGTGAATGCAATTAATCCTGATCTGCTAGAAATAGACCTTCCTTCACTAGGAATTGAAACAGGAGAAGATCCAGAAGATGTTTATTTTGGTGAAGAGTTAAGTGGAGATCTAGTTGTGGAAGAAGTTCCGGTTGGAACATATATGGAAGAAGAACTTAGTCCGATTTCAACAAGAATAGATACAATAGAAACAATGGATGAGTTAAAAGAAATGATTGAAGAAGAGAGAACTTTTAATCCTACAGTAAAAGGAATATCTGGGCTTAATCATTATCTTTTAAGTATCTCTGACGAGTGTTCTTGTGACAATGCTACTTGTTACTGTGCTCCTTCTTGCCCAACTGGGATGCCTGAATTAGGGTGCCAGTCGCTTTTTTGTTCAGGTGATGTTTGTGATAGTGGAGATGGAGAACCTCGGGAAACAATGGAAGAGATTGAAGAGATAAATAAAGAAATAACAGAAGATCTTCAAAACATAAAAAATCAATTAGCATCGTATAGAGATGATTTCAAGAAAAGATTAAATGTTTTTCAAGAACTTGAAAAAAGAAAAAATGATTGCGCAGTTCAAGGACCGATAACTGAAAACGAGAAGACAAAAATAGAATCTTATCTTGAAAAAAGAGAGATGGATATTACGGTTAAAACTCACAAAGAGATGGGGATTACAGGAAGTGTTCCAAATCCATTAGATGCACACTGTGTTGTTGGTGGGCGACTTGTTGATTCTGGTGATTTTCCAAGAGAAGACCCAGCTTTTTTTGATAGATTATGGGAATTGGATTATATGGAAAGAATTGTTTGTCCTTACGAGTACCAGATTGGTGAAATATTTGACAAAACAAGAGAGTTGGCAATTATTAAGGTTATAAAGTTAGAGATATTAGTTGAAAGAGTAGAAGAGTTGTTAGTAGAAATACAGAAAGTAAGTGAATATGTTTCTGACATAGGAGTTCACAACTGTGAGCCAGATTGTAGTTGTATTTATAATCCTTGTTATAAACTTTGCTACCTGCCTTGGTGTTCTGCATTTTGTTACTGTATGTGTCTTGACTGTGTGGGAGGATGTATTGAAGAAGCTTCTCCTTACGGAGGGTTAATAAAAAGTGGAGATAGAGGTAAGATATACGAATCAGTTGAAAAAATGGAAGAATTGGAAGAAGAAATTCTTTTGCTTATAAAAGAGATTAACAGCACTATTATAGAAATAGCCCTTCCTATAAATCAGAGAGTTGTAATTATCACTGATGTAAATATTCAAGGAAGCTCTGATTCAGCAGTAGTAGGAGAAAGTTATCTTGTTACCGACATAGATACAGTAAGTGATCGCTTGAAAATATATGATGATATTGGACAGAAAGGAGAAGGGGAAAGAAAAGAAGAAGGGTGGATTTCATTTGGTTCTTTTGAATTTGAGAACGATGAGATAGAAAAGATAAAACAAGCAGCTAGTGAATGTTACACTCCAGTAGAATTATCATCATCAGGTGAAGAAAATTGGATTACTTTGAATAGAGAGAAAGCAGTCGGTAATTATGGTCCATTAGATTATCACATACTGACAAATCCTCATCCAAGAAATCTTTTTTGTTGTTCATATTCTGAAAACACAAAAGAACAGTATAGTGTTCCTGATCGTTACAGTCTTGATTACAATATAATTCCCGCAGAATCATTTGATCCTTTATTGGAGTGGAGTGATGATGATAACTGTATTGAAGGATATGATTGTGCTTCGGAAATATCTTTACCAAGTGAGGCTGACTATACACAATATGATGATGCTTCTTTTAAATTAAAACAACAAATTACTTGCATGAGAAATGAACTTGACACAATTCAGATGAAAGAAGAGATCGGGCTTGATGATGATGGGAACATAACTGATCCAATCGGAGATATTTCATATATAACCGACCATCGTCTTTACGAACCATACAACTCTTGCTCTTTTATTTTTGGAGGTGATTGTAGTTTTGATCACACGATGGTTTACGGGCAGAAAAGAATATCGCCACACTACGGAGGAAGTAAGTGTTATGAAACAAAACTTTCTTATGCTGTTTCTTTTAGTGATGTTGAAAATGCAGAATATATTATAAAAGCCTCAAAAGCTTGTAATGCATCAAGTTATGTGACATACATTCCTGTTTCCGCAGAAGGAGAAACTTCTTCTAAGCATATTCAAGTTAGTATAGCGGGAGCTTATGGTTGTGGAGCAGATTAAAAATAAAAAATGAAAAAAGATTTTTATAAAAAAATATTTTATACACCGTTAGCTGTTTTTCTATTTTTAGCAGTAATATCTATTATAAATCAGCAAACAGTAGTTGTTGGTGATTATTTTCGTCCAGCTCCAGAAAGATTAAATATTATTGTTGATGAGATAGAGCAAGTTCTTTATGATATTGCTGGGTCAGAAACAGGAGATGATCTTTTTTCTGAAGTTACATCACTAATGCAAGAAGCGGATTGTCAATATGCAGACTCTCTTTGTAGAGAAGAAGGATGGACTACGGTTGGAGGGTTGATGGAGATTAGAAGTTGTGGAGTAATAGATAATAATGGGGTTGTTGGTAATTTATGGAGTAGTGAAAGTAAGCAAGAAGATTTTTATGCAAAGCAAGAAGAACTTCAAGAAAAAAAAGAACAGTTACAGTTTCTTCAGAACATATTAAAAAAAGAGATGAATCACGGAATTGCAAAAGACATTCAACAGATGAGAATTCAAGGAATGGATGACGAAGCAGATATGGTAGAAGAAGAGTTGGGACTTCTCCTCTTTCTATTAGACCCTAATGATTCTGAAACAAGAGAGATATTAGATGAGGAGATTATAGAAGAAGGAGAGTCAATTTTAAGCAGTTCAGGAGTCAGTTGGTCAACAGAGTCACTTGTTAGTATATTAGATGAAGTAGTATCAATCTCTCCTGAAGGAGCAAAAGCTTCTTGCGTTCATGTTTGTGATCAAGAATACACAGTTACATTTTGTTTTAATACCACAAAACAAGAGAGTGTTGATCTGGTTTTTAATATAGCGCTTGAAATAAGTGATTTAGTTATAGACCCGATAGAGATAAAAGAGATAGTTTTGGCTCTTCCAGAAGAAGTTGATATTCCTGAAGTAAAATTGCAGTTTAGTATTCCTATTCCTGATATTAGCACGATAGAAGGAGGTTTTTCTATTGAAACAGAACCATCTCCAGAAAAGGGATTTTATTCTGATGAGATATGGTTGTCTTGTCCTGAATATGAAAATCACTCATTAAGTTATGGAGAGGTGGATATTGGAGAGATAAATCCAACAGAGATGAAGTGGTTTTTTGAAACATACGGCTATCTGTCTGATGGGTGTAATAAAATAACATCTACTTTGTATGATCCGATAGACCCACTTTGCTATGATCCAAAAACAGTAATTTCAAGAACATCATCAAAGTGTGCAAGTATTTGGGGTTGTAATCCAGAAGCTCTTACTTGTAACTGTGGAGGGGCTGACTGCACTCTCTGCGAAGACCTTTACTGTGCTTGTCCGGATACAGAGTGTAGCAGTTGTACTATAAAAAACGCTCAAGCCGAGGCGTGTGCTTCTCTGTTTTTAGGAGCAGGATCACCTATTCCTAGTGCTTGTACTCCTTCTGTAGATAAGGATGGGATGACTACTTGGCCTGGTGATATGTTGCCAGTAATGAAAGATAAGTGCTTAGAGATACTAGAGGAAGAAAAAGAAAAAAGTGTTGATGATCAAGATGACATGCCTTACGAGTGTGCACTTGTTGCTGCTTGGGAAGGAGACATAGATCTCTATTCTGATGGATATTCAGAAACAATTGGTGGAGGCTCTGTTAATCTTGATGAGGGAAAGATCGGAGTTCTTCCTGACAGTTTTATTGGTTGTGATCCTCCAGAGATTCCTTCTTTTCCTAAAATTCCTCTTTCTGATTTTAATATAGAGATACCTGACATAAAAACACCTGATATTAATTTTTGTCCGATTGTTAAAGTTCAATTACCAGATGTGATAATAGAGGATTTGGAATTTCCAGACATAGAACTTTGTAATTTGCAAGAATGTCAAGAACTTTTAGATTTTTTCCCAAATTTTATTGATGGTTTACCAACATTAGGAAGATTTCAAATAGAAGTTCCGCCGTTAGATATTAATCCAATAGAGATAGACGGAATTGGAGTTGATATAGAGATAGCTCCTTTAGAAAATCTTTCTTTGGATTTTCATATGCCACAGATGCCTAATCTAAACTCTATATCTCTTTCTGAGTTTATATACGAAATTCCAGGGATAGAGATGCCGAACCCAGAGTTAACTTTTTCTTTTGGAGGAATAAATATAGATCTGATGTCAGCACTTATCGGATTTATTTTAAACTTTATTATGGCTGATCTACCAGGAGGATGTGCTACTCTTGGCGTTAAAATAGGATGTTTAAGTGTTGTTTTTGAAGATTACCATCTTTCTTGGGGCGATTTTCCCAAAATACCAGAGATACCTGCTTGTGTGACCGCTCAAGAATTTTGTCGTGATTCAAAAAAGAAGTTAGGACAGTTGATAGACACAACAAACGAGATTGCTGAAGGAATACAAAGCACAGTTGGTGGCGTTCTTCAAATTCCAAGTGACAAGATTGATGAGATTGAAGCGTTAATAAATGAGAAAGTTCAGGAGAAAGAAGAAGAGATAAATGATATGGTTGAAGATTACGATCTTGTTGGAGAAATTGGAGAAGAGTTAATTGAACTTATTGATATTGGTGATATAGAGATAGATATTTCTTTAACTGATATTGCTGGAATTCCAGAAACAGTAACAATTCCCTGGGATGCATTGGGAGTTGAGCCAAAAATCACTCTTTCTAACCCGATAGAGATTGAAATGCCAACAATTCCTTTATCAGATATAGGGGTTGAAAAAGAACTTATAATATATATTCCTTTCTTACAGGTAAAAGAATTATTTAGTGCCGACATTGGAGGGTCAAGTTGTGAAAGTGACACTTCTAGCCAATCACTTTTTCAAGATTTCTTTGATAATAATTTTGACACTAAACTTGAGTTACAAGTAGAAGATATAATTAACATAATAGAAGATTAGTTTAAATGAAAAAAATACTGTTTTTAATTTTCTTTCTTGCCTTTCTTGTTTCTCCACTGCTTGCTTTTGGAGATGATCCTTATGATCCAAATTTAGAAATAGAGTATCAGTGGCTAGATGATGCTGCCAATGAAACTGAACAGGTTGGTACTTATGTTGCTTATCTCTTTGATTTTGGAGTAATAATTGTTGGGCTAATTCTTTTCGGAGCGCTTATTTACGGCGGTTTTGTTTTTATGACATCGGCGGGGGATCCGGGAAGAAGATCGGAAGCAAAAAGAAAAATAATAGCAGCGTTTTTAGGAACGATTCTTCTTCTTGGTTTTTATGTTTTAATAAATGAGATAAACCCTGACCTTCTTCAAGTTTCAGTAGAAGAACCAGAAGAGATAGAATATCCACCACTACCAGCAGGGCCTTATATCTGCAATTTTGATTTTCCAGAACTTGACAGTATTCTTACTGATTATGTAAGTGCTGACGCTGAAACAAGAAACAGTGCTATACAGTTATTCTATGAAAAATTAAAAGAACGAGATAGCGATGAATATTGTATGGAGATAAAAACTCCAAAAGACACCGATTTTGGATATTTAACAGGAAGTAATGGTAATTATTTTGTTATTCCAGAGCTAGATGGAGGAACTCCTACTTATAATTATGGAGTTATTATTTTTGCTGAAGAAGATGGACTAAGAAAATCAAAAGCAAAAGGAGATGGAGTTATATGTTATGTATCTACTGGAGAAGTTACTGGAGGAGAAATAGACACAGGATTTTATATGAAATCAGTGGCACCGATAAGACTGAAACCTGACGAGCAAGGATGGGTTTACCTTTATGAAGGATATAACTTTAATGATGAAGATGATCCTAAAAACAATGAATATACAGGAGGAGCTTTAAAAGAATTATCAGTTCCACTAGGACCAGGATCAAAAGAATCATTAATGACAGAAGCAATACTGGGAGCTGATTTTGTTTGTGGTATGATGAGTAGTTTTTGGAGTTCTGATAAACATCACTGCGGAATAAGGTCGTTTGAAATTGGAGAACCTGCTCCGGTTTTCGCTGTTTTTAAGACAGATGATGGTTCTTATGAACGATGTAATATAGCCAATAATAATTTTGGAGACTTGTCATCTCTTCTTCCAGGGTCAATTATAAAAGGAAATGACGATCTTGAAGGACTTACGCAAGTTTTTAAATTTAATGAAATTCATCTAATAAAAGGATATTTGATGGATTCAGAAAGATGATTAAAAAACAATTTAAAAATATTCTCTCAAGTTTTAAAGAAACAAAAACCCTTCTTTTTGCTTCGGTTTTCGCTTTGTCTGCTCCTCTTCTTGTGAACGCAAATTTTGTTTATGAAGGAATGGTGAGTTTTTTTGTGACTATTGCAAAAATTCCCTATTACTTAACAATATATCCAGCGATATGGATGACTGATCTTTTGTCTTTTGTGACAAGCTCTGATTTTATTACTTTTTCATATACAGGAGGAGATAATCCCGCTATTGCTGCTGGTCTTCCGATAACGCAAGGAATATCAAATATAATTTTAATACTGGTTTTACTGATTGTTATTGTTGGAATAATTCTTGAACTGAACGAATACGGATCAAAAAAGATGTTCGTTAAATTGTTAATAGTGGCTCTTTTAATAAACTTTGCTCCACTGCTCGTCGGTTTAATTGTTGACGCAAGCAATGTTCTTATGAATTATTTTATTGCAGGAATTGGAGATGAGATAAGCGCAATAAAAAGCACAATTGCTGGTGATGGGGGAAAGTTAATATTAGAAGAACTGGACGCAGAAGGGAAAGCGGGAGGAATTACAGAAGATATGTTAGTGCCAGTAGCTCTCCTTCTTATGCAGGCATTTATTAATGTCATAATGATTTTCGTTCTTTTCTTGTATGCTCTTTTATATATCTGTCGTTATATCGCAATATGGATTATTGTGATTCTTTCCCCGATCGCATTTGTTTGTATGATTCATACAACTACACAGAAATTATGGAAAGATTGGTTTAAGCAGCTGATGCAGTGGTCACTTGTTGGTGCAACAGGAGCTTTCTTTCTTTACTTGTCTTTAAAAGTTAATTCTGAAATAAGAGCAGCGTATGATACGGTTGGGATTCCAGTAGAAGGAGAGTCATTTATTTCAGACACTTTTAGTGCTATTCTTCCTCTCGGAATGGTGGCGATTTTTGCAGTAATGGGATATATCTTAGCAATAAAAACCTCAGCGATAGGAACAGATAAAATAATAAATGTTGGACAATCAACAAGAAGGAGAGCAGTGAAGTGGGGCGCTGTTGGCGGTTATGTTGCTGGAAAATATGGAGCAAAGAAAGCAAAAGAAGGAGCGCAGTGGGGAGGAAATAAGATAGCTGGAGATAGAGCAAAAGGATGGTCAACAAAAGAAAACTGGGGAGAAGGCGAGAGTGGCTTTAAGGGATGGGCAAAAAGGACAGCAGGAAAGCCAATAACTGGAACGGCAAGAGCAACGGGAAGATTCTTTGGTCCAGGAGCTGAAGAACAACAACAAAACAAAGAACAAGAAAAGATAAATAAAGAGAAAGAGAAGTGGAAAGGAAGAAGCACTGATATTAAAGCTTCAAATATAATGGGTGAGGGAAACAAGAGAGATATGGGAGCAGTGGTTAGTGCTGCGATAGAAGATGGAGATTTTGAAGATTTGATGAAAACTCCAGCTGGAAAGAAAATTCAAGAAAATTATGCCAATATCTATAAAACAATGAGTAAAGGGGGATCTGATAAGGCGATAAAAGAAGCACTTCCAGTTGAGTATCTTAATATGAAAAAAGCGGAAGGAATTAGTGAAAGCGAACTTGAAAAAGAAACAATGAATATCGCTAGAAATGGTGATGCATTAAAAGGATCAGCAAAACAAATTGAAAAAAGAATAGAAGAGGGCGACGAGATGGCAATGAAGCTTGGAAGAAATATATTACAACAAAAAACTAACACCATTCAGTCGTTTGTTGATAACGCCGAGAAAGGAATGAAAGCGTTTGAGCAAGTAGCTACACAATACTACAATAAGAATGAAGGATCCTTGAAAAATGCTTATAAGATATCTAGCGATGGAGATAAGATTAATGCTGCTATCTACACCCTTAATCCTTCGTTTGTTAAACACATTGACAAATCTCCAGGACAGATTATAACTGACATAAAAACTCCAGAATTAAAACAATCTAGTGGAGGATCACCAATAGTAGATCAGTATGGAAACCCACTTTAGTTAAAATGAACAACGAAAAAATAACAAAAAACGAATATTTGGAGATATACAGAAAACTTCCCAAAGAAGTGAAGGATCTCTTCTGGTCTGAGGAGGTAGTTTTAGTTATTAAAAAATTAGAACAAAGGTACAATATCAGAGGAAACGCACTTCCAGTTATTGTTGGCTTTGTTCTTCTGGGATTAGTTCCTCTTTCTAATATCTCTAAAACGATAAGAATAAAAACCAGAATAAGCGAAGAAGAAGCAGAAAGTTTAGCAGATGACATCAAAAGACACATTCTAAAACCTGTTAAACATTTTTTAGAAACAGAGTATGAAGAAGAGTTCGCTCTTCAAGAAAAAGAAGGTGATGATGAAGAGATAAAAACAGCTCTCAAAAAAGCAAAAACAGATCCGTATAAAGAACCATTTTAATAAAAAGAGGGGAGGTGTTAGACACCTCCCCTTTACTCACCTCCTTTCATTTTAGAGATTTGCTCTTTTTATCATTTTTTTTCTTTCTTCGGCTGAAAATGGAACTTCACTGCTTCTATTAGCAGGAGGAGTTCCACCGCCACTGTTTCCACTTCCGTCAGCAATTGTTTTAGCAAAAGCAAGGAGATCTACTCCGCCTCCCTTGCTTCCTTCAACAGAAACAATTTTTCGGTCAACTCTTTCCCCAGCGGTTGTTTCTACAAGGTTTACGGCAAGCTCCGGAGATATTCCGGACTTGATATATCCCCTGATCATCTGCTTCTTCTTCTTGAAGCGAATTTCAGCTGCTCCCATCTTGGCAACACTACTTCTTTCTTGTTCAAAAGCTCGTTGCACCTCTTCTGAGAAGTCAACTCGCGCCATCTTGAAGCGGGCAACTTTAATTCCGTAGAGCTTTTCAGTTGGAGAAAATTTTTCTTCAGGAACGATGTCGTCAAGTTCAAAAAGCAGGTTGATCCTTCCGATGTTGTCGTTGTAGAAGGCGATTAGGTCAATTTCGCCACCTTCTTTTTTCAGATTCCACTCGTTCGGGTCAAGTTTTTTTCGGATAGTTTCAAGTTTTCCGATTAAAACTTGATCACTGGTCATTCTTTTCCAACGGTCAATATCTTTTCTCGAGACGATGATTCCCATTATCTTTTTTGCCTCTGGAGTTGGAGCTTTTCCAAACTCTTTTCGGACTTCATCGGCTGCTACTCCAACAGCATTTCCATTATCATCCACCTCAACTTCATTGAGATAGTAGTGAGGCGGTCTTTCCAGACGAAAAACACAATCGATCAGAACCGCAACCTTGGCACGGTTTTGATAGAAGTCGTCAGCATCTTTTGTTCCGCATACCGACCCGAATTCATCCTCAATGGTGTCCACCATCCCTCTCTTGATCGTATCTTCTGTCATCTCAATGTAGGTGTTCAGATCGTAAGGGCGGTACTGAACAGAGCCAGTCATCTTGATAACAATTCTGTCTTTTGAGGTTGCTTCGGTGGTAACCTCAGCCGTTGTCAGTTTTTTCTCAAAGACCTCTTCTAGAACATCAACGAGAGGAAGAAGAAGATGGAGACCTTCTTCTAAGATTCTAACTTCTCCATTTTTTTTCTTTACTCTTTTTCCAAACCGAGTAGGAATGGCGCCGTGAACGGTCGGAACCCTTGCCAATGAGTTAAAGGCAAGAATAAGAGCCACAAGGACGAAACCGACAAGCAAAGAGATTATGGGAAAAAATTGAAAATAAACAAATCCGACAACCAACAGTGAAACGATGACGAGCAAGGTAAACGCGCTTTTGTTTTTAAGAAACTTTCCTGACTTTTCCATTAGTAACTCCTCCTGTTATATAAAAATTGTTTAGTGTGCGATCATAAAATCCTTCCTTTTTATGCTTATATTTTACCACCAAAAAAACAATCTGTCAACACTATACTAACAATCCCCCCCCCATGTCCAACCCGGGGTTGGACATGGGGATATTTTTTTGATATTATAATTTTATATGAAAAGAAAAGACCCATTAGTTACTGGAAATGTTTATCATATTTTAAATAAAAGCATTGCGGGTTATAATATATTTCCCTCAGATAATGATTATGAACTTTTTATCAAGATGATTAGATTTTTTTCTGTTGATGAAGATCTTCCAAAGTTTTCTCGTCTTTTGCCTCAAGCTGAAAGTGAAAGAAAAAGTTTTGAGCAATTTTTAGATGAAAAAACAAATAACAATTTCTTGATTCAGATAATTGCTTACACTGTCATGCCAACCCATTTTCATTTAGTAGTTAAACAACTTAAAGATGAGGGAATTTCAAAATTTTCAGGAAATATTTTAGGATCTTATTCACGAATATTTAATGCTCGTCATAAAAGAAGAGGACCTTTGTGGGAAAGCAGGTTTAAAAATGTTCCTGTTACTACTGATGAGCAGTTAATACACTTAACTAGATACACACACCTTAACGCGAGAACAGCAGGATTGGTTGAAAAGCCAGAACATTGGAAATATTCTTCATACAAAGAATATATTGAACCAGAAAAAATTAGTTATCCTATTTGTAAATTTGATGACTTGTTTGATATAAATCCTTCAGAGTATCGTAAATTCGTAGAAGATCAAAAAGACTATCAAAGAGAACTAGCCAGAATCAAAAAAATAACCCTTGAATAAATTTTTCCCATGTCCAACCCGGGGTTGGACATGGGGT
>JAIPIL010000019.1 GCA_021734685.1 Minisyncoccota bacterium
AAGAAGATATTGATTTTTATGTTTATGACCCTGAAGAAGATGATATAGAAGAAGTTTCATATGAAGATGTTAAAGAACTTAAACTACATCCAGGAGAAGAATCTCCTGACGGAATTACTATTAAGTATGAGTATTCAAGAAATGATATCGCCTCTCTTTTTGGAGCAGAGAGCCAAAGAGGATATTATGCTCATAAAGACGATAAAAGAATAAAAATAAATACCGACTCACTTATTTATTATAATAATTTAGAAGTAGTGGGTTGGGTAATTAATTAAAAATATGAGAAAAACAAAAGAGGAACTTTTAAAAGAGGTAAGGGAGATGAGAGGGGAACTTACTAAAGAAGAACTTCTCTCTGCGCTAAAAGAAGAGAAGCCGGCGAAAGATCCTAAGCCTGCTTTTTCAGGACAACAACTTCTTTCCGCAGTTTCTTATTCCATAGGAGCACTGATAGTTTTAACAGGAGTTTCATTGCTTGTATGGGAGTTTTGGGATGTTATGGGTTCTGCTTTCAGAATAGGAGTAACATTTGGAATGGGGGTTCTTCTTTTTGCCTTTATTGCGATTCTTGAAGGTCTTTCTCGTGGTCCAGCAATAATGAAAGAGCCGTTAGCAATTCTCTCAGGGTTGCTTGTTTTTTTTGGAAGTTTTGTTGTTGTGAACGAAGTAGCTTCTATGGACACTACTCCGATGTTTTTTCTGATTATTAGCTCTATGCTTGCAGTTATGTTTGCAACCTTGAACGCATTCAGAAAGTCTTCTGTTTATATGTTTTTTATCACCGCTTCTGCAACAGGAGCTTTTTATTCTGCTATTTCCACAGAGGTTGTTATGAACTCACTTGCTTCAGTAATGAGTAAACCAGTAGCAGTTTTTGCCTACCTAACTTCTCTTATCGGATTATCATACCTGTTTCTTGCAAAAACAATAGAAAGAAGATACCTTACTTCTCTCTTATACTTTTTGGGAGCGGGAATGATAGTTATTCCGTTCTTCTTCCTCGCTGATTTATATTCCACTTCGTTTTGGAGTATTATTGCCTACTTGGCATTAGCAGGAGTTGGTCTTTTCGCTTTTCGTTTTAGATTAGGCGCTGTTCTTCTGGGAGGATTTGTTAGTTTGATAGGAGCTGTTGCGAGCGGATTTTACGGTATATTTGTGCCACTTATTGTTTTCGCTGTTTTTTCATTCTTTGGAAGAAGAAAAGACGAAGGCAAGTTTTCTTACTTGCTTTTAATTGCGATAGCCTTAACAGCAATACCATACGCTGTAATTTCACTTAACTTTATTAATGAAACAATGATGGGATTGAAAAGTGAAATTACGCCATATGCGCTTCTCACTTCTTTAATTGGGTTAACATACATTGCAAGTGGCTGGCTTTACAGAGAGAAGTTAGAAATTTTTAAAAGTTTCTCTAGACTACTCTATTTTTTTGGATCTTTTGCCTTAATAGTTTCTTTCTTCTTTCTAGCTGACATCTACACAGGAGTTTGGGATGTGATAGCATTTCTATTTATTGTTGCAATTATATCATTAGGAGTTTATCTTTCTGAAAAAATATTTATTTTTTCTGGAGCGTTCCTTCTTGTTGTAAACATTATTACTGTTTCTTACCGACACTTTGTGGACAGCATTGGATGGCCGATTGCTCTTATCTTAATCGGATTTTTAACAGTAGGAGTCGGATACTTCTCTTACTTCTTGTCTAGGAAGATAAAAGAGTAGGTTGTGTATAGAATAAAAGAGGGGGCTTCATAAGAAGCCCCCTTTGGTTTTTTTCAAAAGACAGAGAATTATCCCTTGAAAAAGTTAAATGCCTTTTTTTTCCCCATTTTTCCGGGGAGTTGGTAAAAAATGCGATACATCTTGGCGATGCGCCGCCGGTCTTCTTTCTTCCGGAAGAGAAGTAGGGAAGAAAAGCGTATTGGTAGAAGTGATGGTGTTTTCTCAAAAGCCATCGCCTTCAGTTCGTCAATGCAATCCTCACAACACGAGTAATAGGATCCCGCTGAAAAATCATTGCCGTTTGCAGAAAATAAAATTGAAAAATATGCAACGGGATATTTTCTGCAATGCGGGCACATCATTTTCGGCTTCCGATTTTCTCCTTTTTCCAGAAGCCAGCCGAGATGCTTTTCAAGGCGGTTTTTGCCACCTCCACTGCCGTTGATTTTTTGGTGATAGAACCAGTTCAGAAACTGGTAGTCCTCAAACATCAACAGTTCTAAAGTTCTTCCTCTTCTCTTCCCACTCTGGAAAGTGTATGGACCAGTCGGATGATAATAATTTACCAAACCATACCTCCTCTTTTTGCGTTAAAAGATCTGTACTAATCACTATTATACAACAAAAGAATAAAATTGTCTAATAAAAAACACCATAGGTCGGACCTATGGCACTTTTCTATGCCCGCTTGTCTTATGATAAAATCTTTGGATTTTAAAGTGGGTGCCTCAGTCTTACTCCACGGAGAAAGATCATGGAAAGCTCCCTTATAAAGTGTGTTAAGATTTTCATTTTAACAAGCAGGCAATATAATTCTAACTTCCATAGCCATTCTCGTCAAGTTAAAAAACAATATTTGGCACAACCAAAAATTAGTGGTATAATATTTGTAAAAGGAGACAGCACACTAAACATTAAAAGAAGGGGGAAGGAATGAAACAAAAAATTACTTTGCGACGATTTGATGATATGCATTGTCATCTCAGGACTGGCAGTCTTTTAGAAGAGGTGTTGCCGTTTACTGTTCGGTATGCGAGCAGAGCGGTTGTGATGCCAAACATTCGTCCACGGTCCATTATCACAATCGACAACCTTATATCTTACTGCAAAGAGATTGATAGCGCTCTTGATAAGATTAAGGACGGGGAGTTATTTGAGCCCATAGTGGCTATTGAAATCAGAGATAACACTACCCCAGAAATGATTGAAGAAGCGTCCAGTATTGGTGTTTTAGCCGGAAAGGTTTATCCGATCGGCACCACAACCAACTCTGATGAAGGACTTCGTGATTTTGATAGCAAGAGCACTTTGGAGATATTCCGAACAATGGAAAAGGTGGGAATGATTCTACTTATTCATGGTGAAGAAAGTGACCCAAACATAATGGTTACGAAGAGAGAAGAAGCATTTCTGCCAAGGATCTGGCACTTAGCAGTGCGATTTCCACAATTAAAGATTGTATTGGAACATATCACAACGCGTTCTGCTGTTATGATTGTCCGGAAACTGGGTAAAAATGTTGCAGCCACAATTACGGCGCACCACCTTTGTCTCACCTTGAATGATGTTATCGGTTATGGAATTCGGCCACACTACGGCTGTATGCCAATGCCGAAGGGTTTTGATGATAGAGATGCGCTTATTGATGCCGCAACAAGTGGTGATCCGAAGTTCTTCTTTGGGTCAGACAGCGCACCTCACCTGCAAGAAAACAAAGAAAGTGCAGTGGGGGCTTGCGGTATATATTCCGCGCCAGTAGTGCCCCAGGTGCTTGCAGAAGTTTTTGAGAAGGCAGGCAAGCTTGACAGACTTGAAGATTTCACTTCAAAATTTGGTGCAGAGTTTTAAGGAATTCCAATCAATGACAACGGCACCATTTCACTCGTTAAATCAGAGTGGACCGTACCTGAAAAGATTGGAAGCGTCGTTCCCTTTCTCGCCGGAGCCAATCTCAAATGGCAACTGGCGTAGCAAAACCGCCTATCAGAAACAGATGTATTTCTGATAGGCGGCTTTTTAGTTAAGCTTAAGTGTATTATAATAATTAATATAAATATGAAAATGGAAAAAGAATTTATTAAAAATATTTCTCCCGAAGAGGGTTTGCAACTAATCAAAAAAAATGAAGATAATGAAAACTTTATCATCCTAGATGTTAGAACTCCTGACGAATTTCAAGATAGCAGAATCGGCGATGCCGTTAATTGCGACATTTTTGATTATGACTTTAAAGAAAAACTAGAAAAATTAGACAAAGAAAAAGTATATATGGTTTACTGCCGAGTAGGAAACCGCTCTCAAGCCGCAGTAAGCGTAATGAAAAATACAGGATTCAAAAAAATATACCACCTCAAAGACGGAATACTAGAATGGGAAAAAAGCATTGGGAGCCCTGGGCTCCCAATGCTTTGATTTGACAATTATTTTCTGGTGCTTATAATTTAAGGTATAGGTTAACGATTATCTTTGTTTAAAATTTAAATATGAATATATCAGAAGAAAAAATAAAAACACTAATAAAGGAAAGTGTAAAAGAAGTTTTAGAAGATGAGATTATAAATCTTCGCACTTTTATTATTCCAGAAGTTTCTGACGATGAACAGAAAGAGATTGAAGAAGAACACGGTTCTCCGAGAAAAAAAAGAAGTTATAAAAGTTACTCTTTATAAGATGAAGTGGGAATTAAAAATATCAAACAGTGCTGAAAAATTTATCAGAAAACATAAACTTGATATAAAGGAAATAATACTAATAGCAAAAAAGGTTACTGATTATTTTCAAGGGGAAAGTTTGAATGTTGATATAAAAAAATTGAAAGGAAACTGGAAAGGGTTTTATAGGGTAAGAAAAGGAAAAATAAGAATAATTTTAAGATTTGATTTCAAGAAATTAATTGTTTTTATTGAAGAAATGGACTATAGAAAAGACGCATACAAATAAAAAAAAGCATCGGGGACTCCGCCCCTCCGATGCTTTGATTTGACAATTATTTTCTGGTGCTTATAATCTAATAAAAGTCGCTTTTTACTATATTAAACAAAAGCATTATGTCTAAAAATAGGAAACTGTTACTGCTAGGGATAACATTAGTTATTGTTGGCTTTTTTATTATAATCTTCTTTTCTTTAGAGGAAGAAGAGTATGTTGAACTTGATTTCAGAGAAAAAAACACCTTTGAAGATCCCGAAAACTACGAATTTCAAGAACTAGAAGAAACAACCCTAGTTACAAACGAAAACTTAGGGTTTTCTTTTGAAGTTCCGAAGGATTGGAGATTAGAAAGGAAAGAACAAGAAGAGAATTTTGGTTATATTGAAGTTCCGAAAGGAATAGTGTTTTTTTCTCCTAATTACCATATAAATGAAAATGATGAAATAGAAGCAGGTTGCGAAATCGGATTTACAATTCTTGACTACACAAAGGAAAACCATGAAGAATATAATAAGCTAGACTTACTAAGAGAAGAAATTCAAGACTATAAAAATGGCGAAGAACCAAGACATGACTATAAGAAGTTGATTGAAATTAATAATTATTATGGAGTTGGGTATTTTTTTGATGTTATGGCTAGCGATTGGCAAAAGAGTCAAAATACAGGAAATATTTTTGTAGAGATTTTGATTGGAAATAGGGTTTATAATGTTGGGGCAATTTTTTCACCAAAAGACGCTGAAGAATGTCAAGAAAAATTTCATAATTTATTAGACTCAATTTCTTTTACAAAAAATGAACAATAAAAAGAACGAAAACATAAATATAAGTAAAATTTTAGCTTTTTCTTTTGTTTTTATTTTTTTAATTCTTCCAATTAAATTTTCCTTTGCTTTTTCTCTGCCAAGCCACGAAGCAAACAGTATTTTTATAAAATTACAAGAAGAAATAGCAGGTATTCATCTTGAAATATTAGATAAATCTACTTCTTCTTCCTATTCTCCGGAAGAAGAGGCAGTGATTGTAGTAACTAAAAATGTAATTAATCAAAAACTAGTAAATCTTAATTTTAAACAACTTCCAAAGGAGTTTTTAATAAAAACATTAACGGAAGGAGGGAAGAAGGCCTTTTCTGTGGCAACGAATGATTCTTTCGACTTAATAACATCTGAAATTGTCGGAAGAGCAGTTGATGAAATAATAGACATTCTAGAAGACGAAGAAGTATATATTAATAGTGGAGAGGTTGAAATTGGTTATAGAGATATAAATCAAAACAAGAGAAAAGAAGTTCTTTATTACTCTATTGTAATGGACAAAAAAACTGGAGAAACATCAATTTCTTTTTATTCTAAAAAAGAATTTTTTGCTCCTGAATCTAAATTAAGACATGTAACAAGTTATTTATCCCCAGCAAAAAATACAAACACACAATGGAGTGTAGATGAATTCAAAAGAGAAAAGTTAAGACCTTTCATAGTTACTTTTTCGGGGACCATAGTAGAAGGTTCTACTGGGGCGTTGAAGTTTTCTGGAGATGTTGGTTTTAATATAGAGTTTATGAGCCAAGAGGAGATAGAGGAGTTGAGAAATGTCGTGATGATTCAAGCTCCTTCTCTCTGGGAGGAAGCGATGGGAACCGCCATTGATGTTGGCGGTTTTTTTGTGGAAAAAACAGGAGAAACTGCTGATCTTGTTGGCGATGGATGGGGAAAAACAAAAGAAATTGCCATTGATGCCGGCGGTTTTCTTGTAGAAAAAACGGGAGAAACAGCGGATCTTATTGGTGACAGATGGGATAAAACAAAAACTTTTGCGGTTGGTGCTTTTGGTGGTCTTTCTGGAGCCACTTCTTATAATAAAGAACAGGGAGTCGTGATTGATCTGGCTGATATTAATCGTAATCAAAACCCTGTTTTTAACCAAGAAGAGGATGATGACGAGCAGGAAGTTTTTGGAGCTGACGATATAGAAGAAAAAGTTGACGATAAGGTTGACGATGAAAGAGAAGATGAAGAAGAAAAGCAGGATCAAGAAGAAATTGTTGTTAGCGTAGAATTAAACTCAGCAATTGGAGAGGATTTAGAACTTTTAAGTGGAATCGGACCGGTTTATGCTGAAAGAATAATTGGAAATAGGCCGTTTTGTTCGCTTGATGATCTAACAAAAGTTCCAGGAATTGGCGAAGCAACACTGAGGAACATTAGAGAGCAAGGGTTGGCGTATGTTAATCCGGTGAGTAGTTGTTTTCAGGAAGAAGAGGTTGAGGAAGAGGAGGAGGTTGACGAAGAAACCCTTGAAAAGTTTGAAGAGATAAAGAGAAGAATAGAGGAGTTAAGAGAGAAAGTGAACAAAAAAGAAGAAAGCGGAGAAGAAGAGGAAGAAGAACAAGAACAAGAGCAAGAAGAAGTGACAAGCGTTGAAATAAACTCAGCAAGCGAAGAAGAGTTAGATCTTTTAACAGGAGTAGGACCCGCTTATGCAGAGAGGATTATAGAAAACAGACCTTTTTGCTCGCTTGATGATCTTGAAAGAGTCAGCGGAATAGGAGAAAAAACAATTGAAAACATTAAAGATCAAGGTCTTGCCTATGTTGACGCTCCAGATAGTTGTTTTGAGGATGACGATGAAGATAGTGGTGGCGGAGGAGGCGGAGGATCATCCCCACCCCCTGACGACAGCGATGACGAAGAAGACGAAGAAGACGACAGTGACGAAGATGAAGAAGACACTGATGAAGAAGACGAGGAAGAAGGTGATAACGAGGATGACAATGAAGAAGGAGAAGAAGATGACGAAGAAGAGATAATACTAACGCATTTATCAGAAGTAAAGCACGGTGAAGGAGAAGAGGTTGAAGTGAAGGTTGAGATATCAAATTTTGAAGACGCTCTTTATGACATAAAGGTGGCAATTGAAGCTGATGAAGATCTTCATTTTTCAGAGATATACAATGAAGGAGAATGGAAGAGTGCTTTTAATTATATAGAAGAAGCAATACAAGGCCCTTCCGAGGAAAAAACTTTCCGATTAAGAATAAAAGAAGAAAAAAATTATGATGGAGCAGGAAAAATAGTAGCTAAAATCAGGAAAGATGGTTCTATAATTAAAGAAGGAGAATCTCTAATTGAAATTTTAAAGAAAGAAGAAAAGAGTGGCGACGATGAAGGAAGTAATAATGACGATGACGAAAAAGAGGTTGATATCGGGGAAGATTTCAGAATCGTTTATTCGGGAGATGAAAATCTTTATCGGGTTGATATTGATAAAGAAGAATCTTCAGAAACTAACGATGTTGTTTTGGATGGCAGTTCTAATTTTCTTTTTGACAATATTGAAGATGGTTCAAAATATATAACTGATGATGGTGAGTATTTCTATTTAGGAGATCAATATGGTGCGCTTTATAAAGTTAGAATGGCAACAGGAAAAAGAATGTGGGATTATGAAGTTGATAGTGGTTCGGTTTCTAAAATTGAGACTTGGGAAGATTATGTTATTGTTTCATCGACAAAAGGAGCAGTTTACAAGATAAATAAAGAAACGGGAGAGAGTGAAGTTTTATGGAACGGAGGAAGTAGAATTTATGATATGGAGATTTATGATAATAATTTGTATTTAGGACTTAGTAGTAATTATGATAACAATTTTAAAGAGATAGACCTTAACTCAAGAAGTGTCTTGAGAGAGATTAACTGTGGTGGAGCAGGCTCAAGCGCTGTAACAGTAACAAATAACGACAATTATTTTTATGTAGGAAGCAATTCATCAGGATCAAGTATTGTTTATAGTCTTAATTTTGATGATTTTAGTTGTGAAGCAATTTATTATGTAAATATCGTAACTCGCTCTGGGGGAGAATATATAAATCAGATGGAAGTTGAGGAAGATTATTTGTATATCGCAAAGAGAGGAGCAAGTGGTTATAGTGGATCGGTTAGTAGAGTATTTTTAGAAACAAATGAAAGTGATTGGAGCTATAATCCGGAAGGGGAGATTGATTTTGAAAGTTTGGTGATTCTTGGTGACTATACACATGCGCTTGATAGCGAACATGATAAAGTTCACTGGATAGATAAAAAAACAGGAGAGGGAGATGTTTTAACTGAAGATAGCGCTATAAATAATCTACATCTAACAGAAGAAGATTTAATTCAGCAAAAAACCGTTCCGACAATAAATTTAGCGGTTGATGAGTATGATTTATACAACCCTTCAGATGTAGTAGTTGACATTATTTGGAACGACGCAGAACAGGAAGCAGAAGTTGTTTATAGCAATGAGGTTGTGCTAGAAGAAGATAATGATTATTTAGTTGAAGCCAATCAACTTACAATTTATCAGTCATTTTTTGATGACAAAGAACCTGAAGAAGGGGATATATTTAACTTTGAAATATTTTTTGACATTGAAGAAATCATTTTTGAAGTAGAAATAATAGATACAACTCCAGAAGAGGAAGAAAGTGGAGACGACAGTGACGAAGAAGAAGTAACAAGCGTAGAGATAAACTCAGCGAGCAAAGAACACTTAGAACTTCTTGATGGAGTCGGAGAAGAACATTATTGATTATCGCACTGACACTCCTTTCTGCTTGCTTGATGATTTAATTAATGTTAGTGGAATTGGAGATTCAAAGCTAAATGATATTAAAAACCAAGGTCTTGCCTATGTTGACGCTCCAGATAGTTGTTTTGAAGAAGATGACGAAGAAGAAAGCGAAGAAGGTGGAGATGATGATGGTAGTGATGAAGACGATAGTGAGCCACCAAATGATGATCTTTTGGGAGCATTTTCTGTTCATTATGAAAACCCTGAAAAATGGTCAGATGTTTCAATGCTTTACGGGCTATTTGACTCTACAGGTAACAGCGTAGGAGAGTGGACAACCGTAGAGATGACTCCTTCAGAACAAGAAAACTGGCAAACACATGATTTTCCTGCCTTAGATTCAAGTGGATCATATATTCGCATGGCATTTTGCGAAACAGGAGAGGATCCCTGTACCACCG
>JAIPIL010000020.1 GCA_021734685.1 Minisyncoccota bacterium
CAGAAATCAGCCATTTATCAGCTTCCCGTAGGGCGGATCAATTTTATCCATATTCTGCGTTATTCGCGGACAAGGTATTTGGCAATACCTTTTACCGCTCACGCCTTGAATATGAATAAAATTGATTCCGCTAAAGATTGCTTGGTTTGTATCTTGAATCCCAAGGCTTATGAAAGAAAAAATTACAGCAATACTGTTTGTTTTTTTGGTGATATTTTTATGTGGAGTAATAATATTTCCTAAACAGTTTAATGAAAAAACCCCAGAATCTTTTCCAAAAGTGAAAGAGTTTTCTTTTAATTTAGGACTTGACCTTGAAGGGGGAGCTTATCTTCTCTATCAAGCAGATCTTGAAGATGTTCCTGGGGGAGAAAAAGAAGAAAGAATGGAAGGTTTGCGTGATCTGATTGAAAAAAGAATTAATCTTTATGGGATTGCAGAATCATCAGTTCGGATAAGAGAAGATCGGCTAGAGGTTGAAATTCCTGGACAACACGATTTGGAAGAAGCAATAAAAATAATTGGAGAAACTCCTTTTCTTGACTTCCGAGAAACATCAGAAGAAAAAGAAGCAATAAAAGAGGAGAAGTGGAAAGAGATTGAAGAGTATCTCGGCAAGGAAAGAGATGAAATCACTTTTCAAGATTTACTTGATGTTGAGGAGAGTGGAGAGATTGAAGAGTGGGAAGTGATAACAACTCCTCACTATGAGTTAACTGGACTTACTGGTCGCCATCTTGAAGATGCAAGCGTTGTTATAAATCAATTAACACAAAAACCACTAATTACTCTTGAATTTAATGAAGAAGGAGCAACTCTTTTTGAAGAGATAACAGATCGTAATGTAGGAAAGCCACTAGCAACATTTTTAGATGGAATTATTCTCCAAGAGGCAGTTGTTCAAGAAAAAATAACCGGAGGAAAAGCACAGATTAGTGGTGATTTTTCAGCAGAAGAAGCTTATGCTACCGCTCGTGATTTAAGAATTGGAGCGTTGCCAGTTCCTATTTCACTTGTTTCGCAACAGAGCATTGGTCCTGAACTTGGAGCAACAGTTCTTGATTTGGCCGTAAAAGCAGGACTGATAGGAGCAACGCTAGTTTCAATTTTTATGATCCTAGTTTATCGTTTATCAGGGCTTGTTTCAGTGATATCACTTTTTGTTTATACACTCTTGGTGATCTCACTTTTCAAAATAATTGGAGTAACTCTTACTCTTTCAGGAATTGCCGGATTTATTCTTTCAATTGGAATGGCGATAGATGCTAATGTTTTAGTTTTATCAAGAATGAAAGAAGAGATGAAGAAGGGTAGTGATATAAGAAAGAGTATAGAAGAGAGTTATTTGAAGGCATGGTCATCAATAAGAGATGGAAACATAACCACTTTGATTGTTGCTCTTGTCATCTTCTTTATTACAACAAGTTTTGTTCGTGGATTTGCAGTGGTGTTAATATTAGGAATTTTAGTTAGTATTTTTTCAGTAATGATTATTAACAGAGCATTATTAAGAGCATTTTTTTGCGAAAAAATTTCTAAGAAAATATGGGTATAAACTTTATTAAATATAAAAACATTTACTACTGGGTCTCAGGATCTCTTTGTCTTTTAAGCTTGCTTGCGATTATTTTTTTAGGAGTTGTTCCAGGAATTGAGTTTTCAGGGGGAAGTGTTATTGAAGTTGATTATCAAGAAAACAGACCATCAGTAGAAGAAGTTGTAGAAAAACTGGAACTTGTTAATCTCCACGAAGTTAATGTCCAACCTTTAGGAGAGAGTGGGTTTTTAATAAAAGTAAGAGAATCAGAAGAAGAAGTCTATGAAGCAATGACAGGAGCGTTAGAAAATGCTGAAGTAAAACAGTTTGAAGCAATCGGACCTACAATCGGAAGTGAACTTAGAAACAACTCAGTATTAGCGATCTTATTAGCGTCGCTACTCGTTATCTTCTATATTAGTATTATCTTTAAACAGAAGAGTGGCTCAGTTAACTCTTTGAAATACGGAGTAATCGCAACTGGAATTGCTTTTTTCCACGACATTCTTATTTTAATAGGAGTGTTTGCACTGCTTGGCTACTTCTACAGTGTTCCAGTTACGGTGCCAGTTGTTGTTGCCTTTTTAACAACTCTTGGGTATTCTTTGAATGATACAGTTGTTATTTTTGATAGAATTAGGGAGAATTTAAGAAAAAAAGAAGAACACAGAGAAGAAAAAAGTAACAGAGGAGAACTTGAAGTGGTTATTAATAAAAGTTTAAATGAAGTATTGGGAAGATCTTTGAGCACTTCTTTAACTACGCTTATTGTTCTTTTCTCTTTACTACTTTTAGTTGGTAGTGATATATATTATTTCACTTTAGCCTTAATAATAGGAGTTGCAGTAGGAACATACTCTTCAATATTTCTTGCAGGACCACTTGTTCTTGACTGGAATGATATAAAAAGGCATAATAATTAAGAAGAAAAAGCTATATGTTTAATTATAAAAACATTTGTGAAGAGTTGATGGCTGTTTTGCCAGAAAGAACTAAAGATATAATCTCTAGGAGGTTTGGTTTGTTTGGAAAAAAGAGAGAAACTTTGGAGGCAGTTGGAAAAAGTCACGGAATTACTAGAGAAAGAGTTCGTCAAATTGAAAGAGATGGGATAAGAAGAATAAAGAAAAGCGCTGATAAATATAGTGATGTTCTTGCCTTTTTAAGAAACAAGATGGAAGAGTTTGGTGGAATTAGAAAAGAAGATGTTTTTCTTGAAGAACTGTCTAAAAATAATGATGAAAAAAACTACATTGTTTTTCTTTTAAATATAGATGAAAAGTTCTCAAGAATCTATGAATCACCAAAAAGATATGTAGTGTGGGTTACTGACAAAGAAAGATTGGATAACGCAGAAAAAATAATAAAAGAGATTTGCAGTATTTTTGAAAAAGAAAAAAAACTTTTGTCAGTAGAAGAAATAAAAGAAAAATTAGAAGAAGAGATAAGTCTAAACCAACTTTTATTTATTATTGAAACCTCAAAAGAGATTGGAAAAAGTAAAAATGGAAAATTAGGTCTTTACAAGTGGCCCGATGTTAATCCAAAAGGAATAAGAGATAAAGTTTATCTTGCCTTGAAGGAAGCAAAAAAACCTCTTCACTTTAAAGAAATTGCCTCTTCTCTTGAAGGAAAATCAAATCCACAAACAACACACAATGAACTAATAAAAGATCCTTCTTTTGTTCTCGTTGGAAGAGGAGTCTATGCTCTTGCTGAATGGGGCTATGTTCCAGGAGAAGTTAAGGAAGTTATTAGAAAGATACTAAAAAAAGAAGGAGCTCTCTATAAAGACGAGATTATAACTCATGTTGCTAAACAGAGAATAGTAAAGAAAAATACAATAATTCAAAACTTAAGTAATAAAAAGTATTTTATAAGAACTCCTGATGGAAAATATACCATTGCTTAATGAAATATGGACTGATTTTTCAGAGGCATTTACAGGGTTAATTCCTCTCTTTAAAATTGTATTTGATATTTTTACAGCTTGGTGGTGGCTCGTAATTCCCTTTATTTTAATTCCAGAAGTTAAAAGACACTGGCTCTTTTGGAAAGCTGTCTCTCGTGATGACAAGTCAATTTTGTTGGAAGTTTTTATTCCACAAAATATGGAGAAACCGATTCGTGCTATGGAAAATGTTATTGTTGGGTTCTGGCCTCTCTATGGTATTCCTGGTTGGTATGACAAGTGGTGGAAGGGAAAAACTGAAGCAGGGTTTTCACTTGAAATAATATCTATTGATGGTAATCCTCGTTTTCTGGTTCGTTGTCCAGCAGATGATAGAGCTCTTTTTGAGTCAAGTATTTATGCTGAATATCCAGAGGCAGAAATTTTTGAAGTTGAAGACTATACTCAAAAAGTTCCTTCTGATATTCCAAACGAAAGATGGGATCTTTGGGGGACTGACTTTACTATGAATGCGGATGTTTATCCGATAAAAACATATCGTGAATTTGAAACAGAGAAAGAAATAAAAGAAGAAAAAAGAATTGATCCGATGGCAAATCTTGTAGAGGGTCTTAACAGGATTGAAAAAGGAGAACAGATCTGGATCATAATAAGCGCTACTCCGGTTGCTGATTCAGAGATAGGGTTCTTCAAGAAAGCTGATAAAGAAATAAATAAAATTGCGGGAAGAAAAGAAAAACCGAAAGGATTAGGATTCTTTGCTGATGTTTTAAACACTCTCACCGGATTTCCTCCTAAACCAGAAGCAAAAGAAGATGACTCTCTTCCAGAAATGAAACTAACTTCTGGGGAAAAAGAAAAGATAAAAGCGATTGAGGCAAAAAAATCAAAACATCTCTATGATTGTTTTGTTCGTTTTGTCTATGTTGCAAAAAAAGAAAATTTTTCAGGAAGCAGAGTTAAACTGCCGATAGGCTATATCAACCAGTTTAACGGACAGAATAAACTTACTCCGTGGAAAGAAACAATCACTAAAATTAGTCAAGGATGGTATAACTGGTTTTGGTTTATTGAAAGACGATTGTATGTTAGAAAGAGAAAGATTTTTAGAAACTATTTACGAAGAGTTCCGGCATTTTTTCCTAAATCAAAAAAAGGGCAAACTTTTATTTTGAATTCTGAGGAACTTGCAAGTCTGTATCACTTTCCTTCAAAATACTCTTCTCCTTACTCTTCAATTTCAAGAGTTGAGGCAAAAAAGAAGGAGCCACCTGCTAATCTACCAGTGGAAGATTAAATTTAATTTTTATGAACAATAACGATATTACATATTTTGGCGTAACTACTTTTCGTAATCAAGAAAAGAAGTTCGGAATAAAAAGAGATGACCGCCGCCGTCACTTTTATTCTATCGGAAAGACAGGGATGGGAAAGTCAGTGATGCTTGAAAATATGGCGATACAGGATATTAAAAATGGTGAAGGGGTTGGTTTTATTGATCCCCACGGTGAAGCAGCGGAAGTTTTGCTGAAACACATTCCTCAAGAACGAATTAGCGATGTAGTTTACTTTAATCCGTCAGATCTTGATAAAGTGATCGGGTTCAATGTTATGGAAGAAGTTGACAAAGAGCATCGTCATCTTGTTGCTTCGGGATTGATGGGAGTTTTCAAAAAGATATGGCCCGATGTTTGGTCAGCAAGAATGGAGTATATTTTAAACAACACAATTCTTGCTCTGCTTGATTACCCAAGTTCAACGCTTTTAGGAATAAGTAGGATGATGTCCGATGCCACCTTCCGAGAAAAAGTGGTTGAAAAGATAACTGATCCAGTAGTAAAATCGTTTTGGACAAAAGAGTTTTCTTCTTGGAGTCAACAGTATGCTTCGGAAGCAGTAGCAGCAATTCAAAACAAAGTAGGGCAGTTTGCTTCAAGCGCGTTAATAAGAAACATTATTGGGCAAGTGAAATCAACGATTGATATGGAGGATATTATAAACAGTCGGAAGATACTGATTGTTGATCTTTCAAAAGGAAAGCTTGGAGAAGACAACTCAATGCTTCTTGGAGCACTTCTTATCACTAAACTACAAATTGCAGCGATGGCGAGAGTAAAGATTCCTGAAGAAGAAAGAAAAGACTTTTTCTTGTATATTGATGAGTTTCAAAACTTTGCAACTCGCTCTTTTATAAACATATTATCAGAGGCTAGAAAGTATCGTTTATCTTTGATTTTAAGCCATCAGTATATTGGACAACTTGAAGATCAAGATCGACAAGGAAATCAGATGAGAGATGCGATTTTAGGAAATGTTGGAACGATTGTTACTTTTCGGTTAGGATCAAAAGATTCAGAGCTTTTAGAACAAGAGTTTGCAGAAAGCGTTGCTATTGAAGATATAATTAATCTCCCAAAGTATAATATATATACAAAGCTGATGATTGATGGAATCTCTGGAAATCCTTTTTCAGCAAAAACTCTTCCTCCATTAGAAGTGGAAGATGAAAGTATCGCTGAAAAAGCGATAAATGCTTCAAGAGAAAAATATGGAAGAGAGAGAAGTAAGGTGGAAGAGAAGCTTTCTCGTTGGTTGCAGGATTTCAAAACAAAGGAAAGCGATCAACCAGCACAGCAAGAGCAGGTTCTTTATGACGCTATCTGTTCAAAGTGTGGTAAGAAAACAAAAGTTCCTTTTCTTCCTGATGACAGTAGGCCAACTTATTGTAAAACCTGCAGAAAGAAGGAAGTAACAACAAAAAAACCTAAAGAAAAAGAAAAAAAAGAAGAAGAAAAAACAAAACAAGAAAAAAACTCTTTTCGTGAAGCAATTAATTTAGCAAAAGAACAAGAAACAAAAAAAAGCTCTGTAAACAAACTCAGAGACGCAATAAAAAGCGCCTTCCAAAAAAAGAAAAAGTGACACAGGTCGGACCTGTGCCACTTTTTATGACTTTATTATAAATCTTTACAAATGAAGTTAAAACAGATTTCAAAAAAAATAAAGGGGAGAAGAATTTTGGTTCGTTGTGGCCTTAATGTTCCGTTTGATGAGAAGGGAAAAATAACTGATGATTTCAGAATAAGACAGGCTCTTCCTACTATTGAGTATCTGCTTGAAAAAAAAGGAAAGGTTATCCTGATAAGTCACTTTAAAGAAGAAGGTGCTTCTGTGATAAGAAAAAAATTATCTTCTTTTTTGAAGAAAGAGGTTGATTTTGCTGATGATTGTGTTGGTAAGGAAGTTGAAAGGAAAGTTGATAATATGAAGGAGGGAAGTGTTGTTCTTTTAAATAATCTTCGCAATCACAAAGAAGAAGAGGAAAACAGCAAAGTTTTTGGAAAGAAACTGTCAACTTTAGGTGATTTTTTTGTGAACGATGCTTTTGCTGTTTCTCACAGAAAACATGCTTCTATTTTTCAAATTCCTTTCTTTTTGCCGTCAGTAATGGGGCTTCTTATGGAGAAAGAAATTAATGCCTTGAATAAAGTTATAAAAAGACCTAAGAAGCCAGTGGTAGTTTTAATTGGAGGAGCAAAGATTGAATCAAAGGCAGGAGCGATAGATTATTTTTTAAAAAAGAAATATACAGTTCTTCTTGGAGGAAAAGTTGCTAACTCGGTTATGGGCTCAAAGCTTTTTACCTCTAAAAACCTTTACTTGCCAATTGACGGAGTTGTTTGTGAAAAACAAAAAACAAAAAAAGTTACAGTAAGTGATCTTCAAAATTATGAGGATATTTTTGATATAGGCCCAGAAACAGTTAAAGCTTATGGTGATATTATTAAAAAAGCAGGAACTATTATTTGGGCAGGACCTCTTGGGTTTTTTGAAAAAAAACCTTTTCATAAAGGAACAGAAGAAATAGGAAGATATGTTGCCAAAAATTCATCAGCGTTTAAAGTTTGTGGTGGTGGTGAAACAAATTATGCTTTGCAAAAATTGCAAGTTGTTGATAAGATGAATCTAGTTTCATCAGGAGGAGGAGCGATGTTAGCATACCTAACCGAGAAACAGATGCCAGGAATAAAAGCGCTGCGTTGACGATTGACCTTTGACCATTGACAATTAACTGTCATTCTGAGCGAAGCGAAGAATCCCATTATTCTTTGCAAAAACCATGAGATTCTTCACTACGCTACGCTTCGTTCAGAATGACGGTGGGGTGACTCTCTCATCCCTTGTCATTCCCAGCTTAACTGGGAATCCAGTTTTCAAAATTAGAAAATTAAATCATTCAAAATTGATTCAAAATTCGTAATTCAAAATTTATTATTTATAATGAAAAATTTAAAAGAGGTTTCTTGTAGAATACGGGAGGCGGTGGAGAACAATGAAAAAATTGTTCTTTTTTCTGATTCTGATTTGGATGGAATCACTTCAGCAATAATGTTAGAAAAGAGTATCGCTTTACTCGGAGGAGAGAGCGTTGTCTATAACAACAATATAGAAAAAGAAGGAAGAGGATTAACTGAAATTGCGGTTGAATCAGTAAGAAAAGAAGCGCCAGCGCTTCTCATCACAATGGATTGTGGAATATCAAACTTTAGAGGAGTAAAGAAAGCAAATAGTAGTGGATTTCAGGTTATTGTTATTGATCATCACCAAGCTGTTAATGAGCTTCCAGAAGCGTCGCTGATACTTGATCCGATGCAGGAAGGTGATAATTATCCTTTCAAGAAGATGGCGAACGCAGGAATTGTTTACAAGCTGTCTAAAGAGATATTAAAAGAAAGGTTTTCTAAGAAAGAAAGAGAGTTTTTAGAACTGACCACACTTGCAACATTTGCAGATATGATGCCAAAAGAAGAAGACAATCTTGAGATTATTAAAAAGGGACTTGAATCATTAAAAGATCCTGTTAATTTAGGAATGAGGGTGTTAAAGAAAGATCTTTCTGAAGAAAGACTTGTTGAGAAAGCAGTTTTTCTTTTAAACACTACAAAATATCTTGAAAAAACAACGACTGGGTACCATTTTTTAATAGCAGAAGAGGAAGAGAAAGCGAAAAAAATAGCAGAAGAGTTAAAGTGCTATTACAAAGAAAGACAGGAGCTTATAAAAAAAGCAGAGGAAGAAGCAGAAAAAAAAGTCTTCTTAGATGAGCCGATTATTTTTCTAAGAGGAAGTTTCCCTCCTTTTTTATCAGGGACAGTAGCAACAAGAGTAATAAGAAAACACAAGAAACCTGTTTTTATATACACCGTTGAAAATGGATATGCCCGTGGTTCGGTTAGAGTTCCTTTTGGTGAAGATGCGGTTGCTATGATGAAAAAATGCAAACATCTTTTAGAAAATTTTGGAGGACACGCTCCCGCAGCTGGATTTAGATTGAAGGAAGGTAACTTAGAAGAATTTAAAAAGTGTCTTATAAGTAGGGGTGTAGGATACGAACCAAACAATCTTTAGAAGCTGATAAATGAGTTGATTTCAAGAAACGACGACGAAAGGTAGCGTCTAGCTACATTGAGGAGGAGTGACGCAGAAATCAGCCATTTATCAGCTTCCCGTAGGGC
>JAIPIL010000021.1 GCA_021734685.1 Minisyncoccota bacterium
TGGTTAAGTGTTCTAATGTAATTATAACGAATAAACAACTTTTGTCAATAAAAAATGTCCAAGGTGTCACCTAGGACACATGGCAATCTCTTGTGGACTGCAAGGACAATGGGATTCTTCACTTCGTTCAGAATGACGGTGAAACTGGATTCCCGCTTTCGCGGGAATGACAGAGGGGAGGGGCGGGAATGACAAGAGGGGCGGGAATGACACTCTCCCCCTGTCATTCCCGACCTGATCGGGAATCCAGAAAAAAACACCCCACCGTCATTCTGAGCGGAACGAAGTGGAGTGAAGAATCTCAAGGTAATTGCAGAAGTGATGGGATTCTTCACTTCGTTCAGAATGACGGGGGGTGTCAAAATGACACTGTGTTTGTTGCTTGTGGTTGGTAGTTTTTGTTTAGTTTGTAGTTTATCTTGTTTACTTCTGTTATTTTTCCTTCTTTTATCTTTACTTCTACCATAAATCCTTCCATTGTTTCTTCTGAAAAATACTGATCAAAAACAAAGTTTCCTAAAGAGTAAGCGATATATCCATCTTTATACTTCTCAACTGGTTGCGTCACATGGGGGTGATGTCCGATAATAAGATCTGCTCCGTAGTCAACTGCTTTTTTACTAACCAGTTCTTGGTGTTCGTTCTGCTGTTTCTGATACTCTTCTCCACTGTGGAGAGAGACAACAAGAAGATCTGTTTCTTCTTCTGCTTTCTCAATATCTTCTTTCAAGCTTTCTAAGGAAAAGTTGCTAACTCCCGATCTCTCTTCTGTGGAAAAAGCAAACGGGTAAAGAAAATCAGTGTATCCTAAAAATCCTACTCTTGTTCCGTCGTCTAGAGTAATTACTGCTGAAGTGTGAGCTTCTTCCCTATTAAATCCAGCTCCCGTATATTTTATTCCTTCCGCTTTCAATCTGTCCATCGTATCTTCAAATGCTTCTCTTCCGTAGTCAAAAGTGTGATTATTGGCAAGAGAAAGAACATCAAATCCAGCAAAAAGAAGCCCTTCAACTGCCATCGGATCAGCTCGGAAAGAGTAGATACTTCCAACATTTCTTCCTTTATCAGAGATCATACTCTCTAAATTTCCAAAAAGAATGTCCGCTTCTTGAAGAATATCTACCGTTAAGAGAAAAGGAAAGGTGTAATCCTCTCCATGCTCTTCAATCTTAACCTCCACACCACGATCAAGCATAACATCCCCAACAAAAAGAAGACTATACTCCTCCACCAAAAGCGGTGCGGGGGTGGAGCGCGCACCGCTTGTTTTTGGTCTTGCTTCTGGGTTTGTGGTTTGTGTGGTTTGTTTTTCTGGGAGAAATAAAAATACTCCTCCGATTAGAATTATTGATAGTGATAGTAGAATTAGTAAGTTTTTCATATAGTTGAATTGTGCCTTTAATAATATATTTGTCAACTGATTTGTTTTTTTTATTTGACTAAATTTTTTTGTTTGTTATAATTGCTTTAATATGAGTAACTTTATCGCGAAAAACATTATTATTATTTCAATTATTATTGAACTCCATAAACGGGGAGGTTTTTCGTATATAAAGTAAACAAAAGCAAAAAAGTGAATACAAACCTCCCTAACGGGAGGTTTTTTTGTTAATGTTCTTTTTATAGGGAGGGATTATGTGTGATCTACACAGAAAGGTTTTTGAAAATGAAGAAGAACTTCTTCATATTATGGGAATCGGCGAAACCGCTGTTGTTCTTAAAAATAACGGCAGTGAAAAATTTGTTCTTTACGGACAACCAACCAGAAGAGAAGAGCAGGTAAATCGCCTACTCTGTGGAGCAAAAATGTATGGAGAGTGCTTCGTTATCAAGAAAACCTAAAAAAAGGGAGGCGTTAACGCCTCCCCTCTTTATTTAAAGCACTAAATTCTAAATTACAAATTCTAAATAAATTACAAATTCAAATGTTCAAAATTCAAAACTGGATTCCCGCTTTCGCGGGAATGACACTTCACCGTCATTCTGAGCGGAACGAAGTGGAGCGAAGAATCTCATGGTTTCTGCAAAGATGATGGGATTCTTCACTCTGTTCAGAATGACAGTAATACTTTTGTCATTCCCAGCTTGACTGGGAATCCAGTTTTTTGTTATTTAGCGTATATTTTGTGCTAGTTTTTTCCACTTGTTTACGGCGTGAGTTCTTGCTAGGTTTTTTGATATTTGGACATTAACCGAAGCAAACATTTTTTGTTCTTTTTTTGTGTAGTTTTGTTTTTCTTCTTCTGCTCTCTTCTTTGCTTCTTCTGCACGATCAAGATCTATTTCTGACGCATATTCAGCAGTATCGGCAAGAACAATAACTTTATTGCTCAGCACTTCAACAAATCCTCCTGAAACAGCCATTATTCCAACCTCTTCTCCTTTTTTTGTTTCAACAACTCCTGAAACAAGAACAGAAACAAGAGGAATGTGTCCTCTAAGAATTGTTATTTCCCCTTCTTGAGTTGGAAGAGTTATGCTATCAACTTCTTCAGTCGCAACAACTCTCTCTGGGGTGACTATTTCTATTTTTATTTTACCGTTATCAGCCATATTTAGAATTTTTTAGTATGGGATTCTTCACTCCGCTTCGCTTCGTTCAGAATGACGGAAGAGGTTATTTTCCTTTTACTTCGTCTATTCCTCCTTTCATATAGAATTCTCCTTCTGGAATAGCGTCGTGTTTTCCGTCTATTATTTCTCGGAAACCGCGAACTGTTTCTTCTCTACTAACATATCTTCCTGGTTGTGAGGTGAATGTTTCGGCAACAAAGAATGGTTGTGACAAGAATCTTTGAATCTTTCTTGCTCGGCTGACAATAATTTTGTCTTCATCGGAAAGTTCTTCCATTCCCAATATTGCAATAATGTCCTGAAGATCTTTGTATCTTTGGAGATACTTTTGAACTTCACGAGCAACATCATAGTGTTCTTGTCCAACGATCTGAGGATCAAGCATTGTTGAGAAAGAGTCTAACGGATCAACGGCAGGGTATATTCCAAGCTCTGCTAAACTTCTTGCCAATACTATTGTTGAATCAAGGTGAGTAAAGGTTGTTGCTGGGGCAGGATCGGTAATATCATCAGCTGGAACATAAACTGCTTGAAATGAAGTTATTGATCCGTGCTCAGTAGAAGTAATTCTTTCTTGCATCTTTCCCATATCGCTAGCAAGAGTTGGCTGATATCCAACGGCAGAAGGCATCCTTCCCAAAAGGGTGGACACTTCTGATCCGGCTTGGGTAAAGCGGAAGATGTTGTCTAAAAACAATAGGACATCTTGTTGTTTCTCATCACGGAAATGTTCAGCAATAGAAAGTCCGGTCAATCCTATTCTTGCCCTAACTCCTGGTGGTTCGTTCATTTGTCCGAAGACCATTGACACTTTTGGAAGAACTTCAGCGTCTTTCATCTCGTTGTAAAGGTCATTTCCTTCTCTTGTTCTTTCTCCAACGCCAGCAAAAACAGAGTATCCACCATGTTCTTTTGCAATATTATTGATAAGTTCCATTATGACAACTGTTTTTCCTACTCCTGCTCCTCCGAACATTCCTGCTTTTCCTCCTTTCAAGACCGGACAAATAAGATCTATGACCTTAATTCCTGTTTCAAGTAGTTCTTTTTTTGTTGATTGTTTGGAAAAAGCTGGTGGTTCTTGGTGCATCGGAAGAAAGTTTTTTGTCTTCAAAGGTTCTCCTTTGTCCACCGGTTGTCCTAACACATTAAGAATTCGTCCTAATACTTCTTCACCAACTGGAATTTTAATATATTCTCCGTCACTCTCTACAAGATCACCTCTTTTTAATCCCTCAGTGGCTCCCATCGCAACCGCTCGGACAGCGTTTGATCCGATGTGTTGTTGAACTTCTAAAACAAGAGTTCTTTTTTCCTTTTCCGGCTGACCTGGATCAACTGGAATCTCAGCCTTTAATGCAGAGTATATAGGAGGAATTGAACCAGTAAAAGAAACATCAACAACTGTTCCTATAATCTGAATTACTTTTCCTTTATAAAAAGTTTTGTTCTCTGTATTTTCTTTGCTCATAATATTTTTAATTTAATGCCTCAGCAGAGGATGATATCTCTGAAATTTCACGAGTAATGTTTGCTTGTCTTTCTTTGTTGTAAGCAAGACGAAGTTCTTCAATCATTTTTTTTGATGCATCTGTCGCTTGGTGCATTGTTACCATTCGTGCACTGTGTTCAGAAGCATTTGTTTCTAAAAGAGCTTGAAAAAATTGTATCTCTACTAAACGAGGTAACATCTTCTCAAGAACTTCTTTTGGGTTTGGTTCAAACAGATACTCGCAAGAAGAACAATCTTTTTTATCTTCATCTCCATTTCCAGCGGTTGAACTTTTTTCAGCAAACATTCCCTCTGCTCTTCCTAAGTGTGAATCTTCTTCATCAATATCAACGATCGGAAGAACTTGCTTTGCTCTTGGAACTTGCTTAAAGGCACTAACATAATCAGTATAAACAAGATAAACTTTGCAGTATTCTCCAGAAAGATAGTTATCTATTGCCATCTTTGTTGGAGCAACAACTTCTTGGAAGTCGTTGGTTATGTCTTCTTTTTCAAACTCTGCTGATATGTTGTATCCGTAATATTTATTTAGCAGGTGTCCCTTTTTTCCAATTGTTATAATATCAACTTCAAGATCTTCTCCTTGTTTTTTCTTTAATCTTTTTATTAAACGGTGTGCCTTGTTTATTATACTAGAGTTAAACCCTCCACAAAGTCCACGATTTGAGGTAATAACAACTACTCCCATTTTTCTTGTTTCTTTGTCTGGACAATCATCTTTAAAAGGATCCTTTTTTAGAAAAGGATGCATCTCGCCACCGTTTCCGTTGTTATTAAAAACAATATCTTGTGCAATAGACCATCCCACATTAGAATATCTTCTTGTCCTTAAAGCAGAATCAACCGCTCTCTTCATTTTAGTAGCGGCAACCATCTCCATCGCTTGTGTTATCTTCTGCGTGTTCTGGACAGAAGTTATTCTTTGTTGTGTTTCTTTGGTTTTGGACATTCTTCTATTATTTTTTTTATCTTCTTCTCTATCTCTTCAGTGAGATCTCCTTCTTTTCTTATCTCTTCCATAATTTCACTATTGTTTTCAATGTTTTCACAAAGTTCTTTTTCAAACTCTTTCATGTCTTGGATTTCTAAATCATCTAAATATCCGTTAGTTAAAGCATAGAAGATTATAACTTGTTTTGCTACATCTAACGGAGCATACTGTTCTTGCTTTAAAACTTCCATTACTCTTTCTCCACGATCTAATTTTTTTCTTGTTTCCTCGTCTATATCAGAACCAAACTGCGTAAAGGCAGCAAGTTCACGATACTGGGCTGCTTCCAATCTCATCTTTCCAGCAACTTTTTTCATTATCTTCATCTGAGCAGCACTTCCTACACGAGAAACAGAGTTTCCAGCGTCAATTGCCGGACGGTTTCCTTTATAAAATGCTTGACTGTCTAAGTATATTTGTCCGTCAGTAATAGAGATGACATTTGTTGGAATGTACGCTGAAACATCACCAGCTTGAGTTTCTATAATCGGAAGAGCGGTAATTGATCCTCCGCCGTATTCTTTTGATAAGTTACAAGATCTTTCAAGTAAGCGAGAGTGGAGATAAAAAACATCTCCCGGATAAGCTTCTCTTCCTGGCGGACGGCGTAAAAGAAGTGATATCTCTCGGTAAGCAACAGCGTGCTTTGTTAAATCATCATAAACAACAAGGGCGTCTTCTCCCTGATCTAAAAAGTACTCTGCCATCGCACATCCTGAGTAAGGAGAAATATATATTAAAGAAGTTGGGTCACCAGCACCGGCAACAACAACTGTTGTGTACTCCATTGCCCCTTCTTCTTTTAATTTTGCAACCACTCCTGCAATTTTTGATTCTTTCTGTCCGATTGCAACATATATACACTTAATATTCTGTCCTTTCTGATTGATTATGGTGTCAATTGCAATTGCTGATTTTCCTAACTGTCTATCTCCGATAATAAGCTCTCTCTGTCCTCTTCCTACTGGAATCATAGAGTCAATCGCTTTTATTCCGGTTTGCAAAGGAACATTAACTGACTGTCTTTCTATTACTCCCGGAGCACTCTTCTCCATCGGATATCTTTTTTTGGTTGATATTTCTCCTTTGTCATCAAGTGGATTTCCCAACGGATCAACCACTCTTCCAATCAGCTCTTCTCCTACTGGAACTTCTAAGATACGGTTTGTCTTTGTAACTCTATCTCCTTCTTTTATTTTAGAGTCATCTCCTAAAACAACAACTCCAACGCTGTATTCTTCTAAATTCAAAGCAACCCCAAAAACCTCTGACTCTCCATCAGCTGTTTCTATCTTTACCATTTCTGAAAACATAACTTCTGAAAGACCAGCTATTCTTGCAATCCCATCACCAACTTGATTAACATAACCAACATTCTCTTCAGATATATCTGATTTAAATCCTTCTATCTGTTTTTTTATTTGCTCTACTATTAAATTTTTGGATTCCGCCATAAATTTATTTAAGTTATTTAGACTTCTTTATCGTTTTTGTAAATTCTTTTATTTTTCTTCTTACTCCTGAGTTGATAATATAGTCGTTGTATCTTATTATCACCCCTCCCAGCACTTTTTTATCTATAACTTCTTCAACTTCCACTTCCTTAGCGCTAGTTTTCTTTAATATGTGTTGTTTTATTTTTTCCAACTCTTTCTCATTAATTTTGTGCGCAGAAACAACCTCCGCTTTCACAATATTGTTTTTTTCGTTCCACATCTTTTCAAACTGCTTCAAAATATCATCTGTCTTGCTTGCATCACCTTGTTTAAAAACAACTTCTGCAAATTTTTTTGCTAACACTTCTGTCTCTTCTTTTGAAGAGTTTTCTGTTATCTCATAAAGTGCTGTTGCGTAATGTTTAGGTGATACTTTCATATTTTATGATCTCTTATCTAAGTCTTCTGCAAATTTTTTGATGATCTCTGCATCATAATTATCATCAAGTTTCTGTCCCATTATCTTAGTTACTGCCTCGTTCAAAAGCTCTGCAGTGTGTTGTTTTATCTCAGTAATCATTTTCTTTCTTTCTTCTTCAAGTTTCTTTTTTTCTTGTTCCATTATTCCGCTAACTTCTTTCTTGGTTTGATCAACAATGAACTGCTTTTTCTGCTCTCCTCGCTCCCTTCCTTCGGTTATTTTTTCATTTGCTTTTTCTCTTGCTTTGTTAAGAATTTCTTCTTTCTCTTCTTCTGCTTCCGCAAGAATCTGTTTTGCTTTTTCTGCATTTTCTACTCCTTTTTCAATCTTGTTGCTTCGCTCATCCATTACTTTAAAAATTGGTTTTAAAGCAAAGAAATAAAGAATAAAAGCAACAATCGCAAAGTTTACTGCTTGTGCAATAATAAGCTTAACATCTAAATGAAATGTTTCTATCAGTGATTCCATAGAATAAAAACTACCCGAAAAGGGTAGTTAATTATATTTCTTATCCAATAGTAAAAGCGATAACTAATACATAAATAGCAACAGCTTCTGCGAAGGCAATTGCTAAAAGCATAGGAACTAATATTTTTCCACTGGCTTCTGGGTTTCTACCAATGGCTTCCATTGCTTTTGAACCGATCATTCCGATTCCGATACTTGGCCCTAATGCCCCAAGGCCGATTGCTATGGCTTTTGCGATTTCTGTTAATTCCATAAATGAGCAAGTGAAGTTTTTCTTCAAGTGCGGTTAAATAGGGTGAACACCCTCTAATAATTACAAAATAAAAAACTGAAAGCTTCAGTCAGTGCCACTATTATAGCACTTTACTAAAAAATATCAATGTGCGGTGGTCATTGTTACTAAATAAGCAAGAACTAAAAGGGAAAATATAAACGCTTGCATAAATCCTACCAGAAGTTCCATAAACATAAACGGAATAGGTAGTCCAAATGCGAAAATTCCCATCATAAATGCAAGAAGAATCTTTCCTGCAAATATATTTCCAAAAAGACGAAAAGATAAACTTGCCACCTTTGCTATCTCACTTATGATTTCTATCATTCCAGTAAATATTTTTATCGGGTTTATCATTAAAATACTTGGCTCTTTCCTTACTTTTCGCGGAATTTCTATCAATGCATCAAGATTAACGAACTTGTTTATATACTTCCACACTCCTATTGCTGAAACTCCGATTATATGACTTGCGATCACTCCAACAAGAGCAAAAGAAAGCGTTGCGTTAAGATCAGCGGTTGCGTTCTTGATGTAAGGAATAAAGTATTTTTCTCCTCCTGATGATATTATCTGTCCTATTGATCCTACACCAGGTAAAATTCCTACCAGATTATTAAAAAGAATAAATATAAAAAATGCAAAGACTAAAGGGAAAAACTTTAACGATCTTTCTCTTGAGCCAGTCAAAGAATCAAATATTCCTAAAAATGTTTCAATTATCATCTCAAATCCGTTCTGTAATCTTCCTGGATTTTGTTTTATTTTTCGATTAAGAACAAAAGCAAGAATAATAAGAAATATTGTTACTATATAAGATGTAAGGAGAGTGTTGGTGACAACAAAACCAAAAATCTCTGCCACTGGTTCGGCAAAGATCGGATGTTCATGATGTATTCCGTCTTTCAACATTTTTGTTTAAGTTATTCTTTATCAACCATCTTCTTATACTCTTTTATTTCTTTAACTATTCCTATCATTGAAAAGATAAACGCAACTCCGATAGCAGTTAAAGTAGCCCACGGTTCGGAATCATATCTTCCGTCTATTGTATTTCCAATTATTAAAGCAAGTATTACTGGTCCAACAATCCATCCTGAAAATCGCAAAAAAAGAAGAATAATACGATGATATTCTTGAGAAGTTGTCTTTATTTCTTTTTCTTTCTTTTCAAGGTTATTCATTTTA
>JAIPIL010000022.1 GCA_021734685.1 Minisyncoccota bacterium
ATAACATCACCCATCGGAGTAAAAACAAATATTCTTTCTTTAAAAAAATCAGCCTTTAGCTCTTCTTCTAGCGTTTCTCGATTTTTCTCTGACAACTGATACTCCACAAGTTCTTTTATCCACTTTGGAATATCTTCAGGACTTATTACTTCTTCTCTTATCATTTCTTTTTTATTTTCATTTCCATTCTTTCCATTAAAAGGATTTCTAAAAGGAACAAGACGACTAATCCATAAAAATGTAGTTTCTAATTTTTCATTATCTTTTCTTTTATATTCTAAGTGAGAGGCGATTCCATATTCTGCATCGCGGTGCATCTCTTTTGTTTTTATTTGGATCTCTAAAACATTTCCATATCCAGTGAATATTGTTGTGTGAAGAGCCTTGTATCCGTTTGTTTTTGGAAGAGCGATATAATCTTTTATTCTGTTTGGAAGAGGTTTCCATGTTTTGTGAATTATTCCAAGAACTTTATAGCAATCACTAACATCAGAAAGAATTATTCTTAGAGCAGAGATGTCATAAACTTTTTCTATATTCCACTCTTTTCTTAATAGCTTGTTATATAAACTGTAAAGAGTTTTTATCCGATATTCAAGATTAAAGTTTGTTATTCCGTTTTTTGCGAGACCTCTTTTTATAGATTTTTGAAACTTTTCTAATTTTTGTGCATCCTTCTTGTTCTTTTGATTTAAAAGTTTTCTTGTTTCTTGATATTCTTTTGGAAAAACATACTTGAAAGAAATGTCTTCAAGTTCACGACATAGTTTTCTTATGGCAAGGCGATGGGCGATAGGAACATATATCTCAAGAGTTTCTTTTGCTGTTCTTTCTTGCTTATAATCAGGAAGATGATCAAGCGTTCTCATATTGTGTAAACGATCAGCAAGTTTAATGATAATCACTCTGATGTCTTGAGAAACAGCAACAAAAAGTTTTCGTAAACTTTCTCGGTGTCTTTCTGCTCCGCGATATTTTAATTTTCCAAGCTTTGTAACACCATCAACAAGAAAAAGAATATCTTTCCCAAACATTTTTTCTACTTCTTCTCGTGTTGTATCTCCATCTTCCAGTGTGTCGTGCAAAAGTCCGGCAGAAATTGTTTTTGCGCTCATTCCTAACTCAGCCAAAATTTTCGCTGTCTCGTAAACATGAGTAAAGTACGGCTCGCCAGAGAGTCGCTTTTGTCCTTCGTGTTTTTCTTTTGAAAAATCAAAGGCAGTTAGGATTAATTTTTCATCTTCCTCTGATAATCCTTTTGCTTTATTTATTATTTCTCTTGCTCTTTCCATACATTTTTTATATTATAACTAAATAAACAATTAATAGCAAAATGAAAGTTGAAAAAATCAAAAAAATATTTTTATTAATGGGTTATGTTTTAATTGCATGTGCTTTTATGTTGTGGTTAGAATTGGGCTACTTTTTTACACTTTTAATAATTCTTGTTCCGCCAACTGTTATTAATTTTATATGGCTAAAAGATTCTCGTTTCAAGATAACAATTTTTTCAATTATTACGGTTATTCTCTTTGCTCCACCAATTGAGATATCAGCAAGGTTAGCAGATGTTTGGAATGTGCAAACAATGTTTCCTCAGTTTTTAGGATTGGTTTCAGTTGAAAATATGATATTTGCTTTTATTAACTTTTTTTGGATTCTTGTTTTTTATGAATACTTTATTGATGGCGATAGAGGAAAGATAATTTCTAAAAGATTTAAGTATATAGTTGCTCTTTTTTGCTTGCTCTCTGTTTTAACATATAGCTTATATGTTTATAATCAAGACATAGTTACGCTTAATTATTTTCAAATAGCGTTTATAATACTAATAATACCAGCAGTTGCTATTTTCTCAAAAAAACCAAAACTTCTTAAAAAAACAATTCTCCCAACGCTATTTTTTGCCTTAGTTTTTTTTGTTTACGAACTAGTTGCATTAAAAATAGGAAACTGGTGGTGGCCTGGAGACTACTGGCTTACTTTCACCGTTTGGGGAGAGATTTTTCCCGTGGACGATATAATCATATGGTACTTTTTATCAACACCAGTCCTTATCGGAGGATATGAGTTTTTTGTTGATGATTGGAAATAGTGCTATAATTAAATTATGACTGAAAAAATAACAAAATATCCTAGCTCTGTTTTAAGGAGAAGAGCAGAAGAAGTTTCTCTTGATGATGAAACAAGAACACTGATTAAGAGAATGAAAAAAGCTGTTAAAAAACACGACGGAATAGGTTTAGCTGCGCCACAAATTGGTGAATCAAAAAGAGTAATCGTTCTTCAAACAGGGGATAGCTTTACTGCTCTTTTGAATCCAGAGATATTAGAAAAAAGCGGAGAAAAAATCACAACAAAAGAAGGTTGTTTAAGTGTTGATGGAGTTTGGCTTGATATTGATAGAGCTAAAAAAATTAAAGCAAAAGCGTTAACTGAAGAAGGAGAAGAAGTTGAAGTAGAAGCCGAAGATCTTCTTGCAGTTGTTTTGCAACACGAGATAGATCATCTTAACGGAGTTCTTTTTATTGATAGAGCTGGACTTCAAAAAAAAATTAAATCAGTAATTCTTTATTACTTTAAAAAATATTTTTATGTCTTCAAAAAATCTCGCTGATTTATTAAAAGAAAAAGGACATCTTGAGAGCGAAAGAATTTATGATGCTTTCTGTAAAATAGATCGGAAAGACTTCGTTCTTCCTGATGTTCAAGAGTATGCCTATGAAGATGCTCCACTTTCTATTGGTTCTGGACAAACAATATCTCAACCATCAGTGGTTGCCTTTATGATAGAGAAGTTAGACCCTCAAAAAAGTGACAAAGTGTTAGATATCGGCTGTGGTTCTGGATGGACAACCGCTCTTTTAGCAGAACTAACAAAAGAAGTTATTGCAATTGAAATAATTCCTGAATTAAAATGCTTTGGAGAAGAAAATGTTTCTAGATATGGATTTATAAAAGAAGGAAAAGTAAAAGTTTTTTGTGAAAACGGGTACAAAGGACTTTTAGAGGAAGCCCCCTATGACAAAATTCTTGTTTCAGCGGCCCTTCCCGAGATGGGAGAAGTTCCATTTATATGGAACGAGCAACTCAACGAAGGGGGAGTGATTGTGGTTCCCGTCAAAAACTCAATATACAAACTAACAAAAAAGAATGGAGAATTTATTCAAGAAGAGTATTCTGGTTTCAGTTTTGTTCCTCTTGTGAATTCAGACAAAAATGAAGAATAAAAAAATACTTTTTTCTTTTTTAACTTCTTTCCTTTTATTGATAGTTTTTCTTGGATGGATTTTTAGTTGTTTTTCTTGGGAGACAGAAGAAGATCTTTTTTTTAAAATAGAAAAAGGAGATAAAGTTTTTAGTATTGGAGAAAAACTTGAAGAAGAGGGGGTTATAAAAAATAGCTTTATTTTTAGTGGATACACTTTTATTACAAACAAAAGTAAAGGACTTCAAGCAGGAACTTACCACATTCAGTCTGGAATGAATATGATTGAGATTGTGAATCTTTTTTACAGCGGAGAAGTTTCCTTTAAAAATATAACAGTGATAGAAGGGTGGTCTTTGCGAGAGATAGCGGATTATTTTCAAGAAGAAGGATTGAGCAGTAGAGAAGATTTTTTTGAAATAACAGGAGTTTCAGAAGAGCAAGCAACCTTGATAGGCGTAGAAGGAGAAATTAACGAACCTCTATTTTCAGAGCTTGATATTCTGAAACACAAACCAAAAGGTGATTCTTTGGAAGGTTATCTCTTTCCTGATACTTATAGAGTTTCAAATGATGATACCGCTGAAGATGTTGTTTTAATGATGATTAAGAACTTAGAAAGAAAAATATCTGGTGACATATCTGAAAAAATTACTTTGTTTGAAAAAAACACTCACGAAGTAATAATTATGGCGTCTTTATTAGAGAAAGAAGTAATCACACTAGAAGATAAAAGAAAAGTTGCTGATATTTTATGGAGAAGAATTGAAGTTGGAATGCCTCTTCAAATTGATGCAACGGTTAATTATGTAATAGGGAAAAAGGGGATAGCCGTTACAATAAAAGAAACAGAGGTTGATTCTTTGTATAACACATATAAGTATAAGGGGTTACCAAAAGGACCTATTTGTAATCCTGGAATTGAAAGTATTGAAGCAGTAGTTACGCCGATAGAAAATAATTACTGGTATTATCTTTCTGATCCAGCAACAGGAGAAACAATTTTTAGTAGTAATCACAACGAACATATTCAAGCAAAAAATAAATATTTAAGATAATTATGAGTAAAAAAATTTTAATGGTTGTTGCTGAAAAAGATTTTATGGATGAAGAGTATTTTGTTCCGAGAGAATTTTTTGAGAAGAGTGGCTACGAGGTTGTTGTTATGAGTAGTAAAAAGGGATTAACAACTGGTGTTTTTGGGGGAGAGGTTGTTGCTGAAATTGATCCAGAAAACTTTGATCCTAAAAACTTTAAGGCAGTTGTTTTTGTTGGTGGGCCAGGAGCAGTTGAGTATTTAGACAACCAAGATTTTTATGAAGTGGTTCAAAAAACAGAAAAAGAAGGAGTTGTTTTAGGGGCGATATGTATCTCTCCAGTTATACTGGCGGGAGCCGGAGTTTTAAAAAACAAAGATGCAACAGTTTGGTCTTCTGATATGGATAAGCGGGGAGTTGCAAGATTGAAACAAAAGGGGGCCTTGTATAAAAAAGAAAAAGTAGTTGTTGACGGGAAAATAGTTACCGCCAACGGACCAGACGCTGCTACTGAGTTTGCAGAAAAGGTGATTGAAACAGTTGACAAAAATAGTTAAAAGGGTATATAATAGAGCATCCACAGACAGCAGGGGTTAGGGGCGTTTCCCATACTTAATAATCCTGCCGAGGATAAAATATATAAAGTTTTTTATAGGTCGATATTTTATCTTGTCTGTGCGTTTGTACAGATTTTTTATTTAATATGGCTATAAACAAAGAAAAGAAAAAAGAGATAGTAAAAGAGCTTCGTGATAACATTGCAGAACAAGAAGTAGTGTTCTTTATAAACTTTAAAGGTATTAAAGGAAACGATTCTGCAAAGTTAAGAGGTGAACTCTTTGAAAATCAAGCAAAAGTAGTTGTTGCCAAAAAAACTCTTGCAAAAATTGCTTTTTCAGAAGAGAAGATTGATTTTGATCCTCTTTCTCTTGAAAAAGAAGCGGGATTTGTTTTTGGCTTTGAAGATGTTGCAAAAACAGCAAAAGTTCTTTGCAAATTTGATAAAGAAGGAGCAATCTCTATTCTTGGTGGATTTTGCGAAGGAAAAGTTTTAACTGCAGAAGAAGCAAGAGTGATTGCAGAACTTCCTACCAGAGAAGAACTTCTTGCAAAGATGCTTGGAAGTATTTCCGCTCCTGTCAGTGGATTTATGAGAGTTCTTCAAGGAAACACAAGAGGTCTTGTTACTGTCTTATCAAAAATTAAAGCTTAATAATTATTAACCGAGGGTATTAGATACCCTATAAAAAATATGGCTGAAGAAAAAAACACAAAAGAAGAAGTAAAAGAAGAAACTCCTAAAGAGGAGCCAAAAAAAGAAGAAGTAAAAGAAGAAAAAAAAGAAGTAGAAGTTCCTAAAAAGTTTGCTGAGCTAGTTGAAAAAATAGAAAACCTTTCTGTTTTAGAACTTTCAGAACTTGTAAAAGTTTTAGAAGAAAAATTTGGAGTTTCTGCTGCTGCCCCAGTTGCGGTTGCTGCTGCTCCAGGAGCCGGAGGAGGAAACGGTGAAGAAGAAAGTGAAGAAAAAAGTGAATACACAATTCACCTTAAAGGAGTAGGGGACAAAAAGATAGAAGTTATTAAAGCAGTAAGAACAATTACTGAACAAGGATTAAAAGAAGCGAAAGATATGGTTGATGCAGTAGCTGAAGGACCACAAGTAGTTAAAGAAGGTGTTCCTGCTGAAGACGCAAAAAAAGCAGAGCAACTACTTAAAGATGCCGGTGCGGTAGTAGAATTGAAGTAGTTATATTTCAAGCTCTAATAGATATACCTGTTTGTTTACAAGCAGGTATATTTTTTTTCCGTCATTAGAAATTGCAAGATCTTTTAATCCTTTTAAATCCCTTAGATAGACTTGCTTTAAAAGTTCTCCTTCTTTACTAATGACGATAATTCTTTCCTCGGTTTTATCGAGAACAAGAAGAGGAGAGTAGCGCGAAGTATATATCTCTTTTTCGCTTGATAATTCAGGAAAGATTGAGAAAGTTATGATCTCCTTTTTTTCTCGCATATAGTAACGGTGAATATCACCCACTTCATCTAAAACAAAAACTGATCCGTCAATTGCGATTGATCTTCCTCCTTCAACTTTTTCCTCTTTGTTCTTCGTCCAGGAGAAAGGATTTTTATCACTGTAATTTATTATATACCCTTGATCATCAAGAAAGTAAGGATTTCCAAGAAAAGAAGACAGTGACAAAAAGACGGAATTTTCATAAGGGAGGTTTAGCGTTTTTTTTGAAATATTACTTCCTTTTATGGTGTAAAGATTGTCAGGAGGCGAGAAGAAGAAAACAACACTTCCGTCACTTGAAGCAGTGCTTGGGAAGTTGCTTTTCTCTAATGAATATGTTTCATCTACGCCAAGAACTTCTATTACTGATTCATTTGTAGAGTAGAAATAAATATCTTCTCCGTTCAGAATTATTTTTTCAGGATCTATTTTCTTTGCTTCACCAATTAAATCTAAATCATCAATAAACCCTCCAGAGTGAAGAACAATTAATTCTTCTTTAATTAAAGAGTGAACTCTTTCAAACTCTTTGTTTGAAGGATTTTCTTTTTTCTCTTCTTCTGCCTCTTGAAACAGTTCTTTCATCCTTTCTATGTCGTTTTCTTCCTCTGCTTCCCTAAACTCTTCTTCCATATTTAAGATTAATTTTTCTTGTTTTTTAATTTTTGATTTCTCTTGAAGATTAGTGGCAATAGTTCCTATTATCAAAAGACAGGGGACAGCAAGAACAAGAATAATTATTTTTTTACTTGGCTTTATTTTTTTTACTGTTTTCTTTAAAAAAGATAAAAACTCTTCTCGGTAAAAAAATAAAATAAAGTTTTTAACCATTTTTTTAAAGTTGAAACTGTCTTTTTTCTCAGCAACAACAACTTTTTGTTTTTTCTTTTTTTCAATAATCTGATTGTCAATAATGATAGCTACACCGGATGTCTTTTTAAATTTATTGTTAACAAGCGAAGAGATGTCTTTTGTTATTTCACTGTTCCACTCGTCTTTCTTTATTTTTTCAGTTATCTTTTTTTCTGAGAAAAGTTGACTTACTTCAGGTGTTGATATTATTAATTTTTCTTTTTTACATATTTTTCCAGAGAGAATGCTTTGAAACAGTTTCGGTTCGTAACTGTAAAAAGAGTCACTAAGATCTTCAATTTTTCTTTTACTTGCCTTGATTATCTTTATCTTTCCGATTTTTGAAATGTAAAAACTTTCGTTTTTTACTGAAAACAAGGCGATATCTATCTTTCCGCTATAATCACCACTTGAAACAACCTCATTTGCTTTTTGTAGTGAGCAGTCAAGAGCTTTTTGAGGATTAATAGATTTTTCTTTGTAGTATTCTTTTTTTGTTTCACTAAAAACTTTTTCAAGAAAGACAAGATTACTTTTTTCTTTTTCAGAAACTTCTCCAACCATATAAAAAAATCCCAACTTTTTTTCTTGTTGAGTGGGTGCGTATTGAAACCCTTTAGATATTTTGTTTTTAGGATTAAAGCAAAGTTCAAAAACTTTCATATAATTTTATTATATTTAATATTTCTATTTTTGACAACAGGGAGTCTCCCAAGGTATAATAACCCGAAAACACGCTAAAAAAGGGGACGGGTAGCTCAGTTGGAGGGTGTGAAGCTAGAACTAAACAATCTTTAGAAGCTCAAAAATATACTGTATGCGAGGCATGACGACGAAAGGTAGTAAATCTACTACATTGAGGAGGAGTAACGAAGCAGACAGTTTATTTTTGAGATTCCCGTAGGGCGGATCAATTTTAT
>JAIPIL010000023.1 GCA_021734685.1 Minisyncoccota bacterium
TGTTCATTTCTTTGAAGTCTTCGCTTTTTTCTAAAAGCTCACTGTAACTTCCTTCAGCGATTATCTGTCCGTTTTTTATTATGTAAAGTTTATCACAGTTCTTTACTGTTGTTAGTCGGTGAGCAACAATAATTATCGTTCTCTCTTTTTTTAACTGTTCTATCGCCTTTATAACAAATTTTTCTGTTATATTATCTAAAGATGATGTTGCCTCGTCCATAATTAAAACTTCCGGATTATCATATAGTGCACGAGCAATTCCTATCCTTTGTCTTTGTCCTCCGCTTAAACGGATTCCCCTTTCTCCAATAAAAGTATCTACTCCGTCTTTTAGTTTATCAACAAACTCATTAAGTTGAGCCACTTTAACTGCTTTTTTTACTTTTTCTTCGTCTACTTCTTTTTCATCTATTCCAAAGGCAATGTTGTTACGGATAGTATCATCAGAAAGATAGATTGATTGCGGGATATAGCCGATATTTTTCTGCCACTCACAGATATTTTCCCTGATATCTTTTTTGTCCACTAAAACCTTGCCCTTTATTGGCTCAAGAAGCCCTAAGATAACATCAACAAGAGTTGTTTTTCCAGACCCTGTTGATCCAACAAGTCCTACTGCTGAGCCTTTTTTTACTGATAAAGAGATGTTTTTTAAAACTTCTTCACTTTCGTGGTAAGCAAAACTAACATCTTTAAGGGTTATTTCTTTTTTTAGCTTCAACTTTTTCCCCTTCTTCTTTTTGTTTTTAACCTCTTCTTCAAGGGTAGTTAAATCTTTATGAATTGGGTTTAGTGCATATATATTATAACGTAGGCCATTATAACTACTTATAATCTCATTAACTGCTGGCAGAAGACGCTGAAGAGATAAAACAAAAAGGGCTAAAACAGAAGCGAGGACGCCGATAGAGTATCCTTTCATTAAGAGGGTTAGTGCGATCAGAAGCACTCCAGTAACGGCAATTGTCTCTATTACTGGCTTTACACTCTGTTTTATTGTTTGTTGAAATATGTGTGATCTTGCAAGAAGCTCGATGCTTTTTTCAAATCTTTTAAGAAACCATCCTTGACGGTTCATTATAGTAGCATCTTTAAATCCTCCCACTCCTTCATTAACTGCTTTAATTGATCTTCCTCTTTCTTCTAGTGCTCTTAATCCGTATCGGTGCATACGATTTTTGGTTACTTTTAGAAAAAGGAAGCTTACTCCTCCAAGAATAACGATTGTTCCAACGGTAACTGCCGGTTCAACAATGAAAAGAAGAGTAATAATAGCAATTATTATCACTGTCTCGGTCATTATTTGCAAAAAAGGAAGTATAACATTTAGTGCAAAAATTCTTGACTCTTCATTAACATTTCTTATTATTTCAGCGCTATTTCTCCTTAAATGAAAAGAGTAAGGAACATTCATATATACATTAAAAAGACGAGAAGAAATATTTTTATATCTGTTAAATATAAATCTATTTTTAATATATCTGTAAAAAACAAGATATGTATTTTTCAAGAAAAAAACTAATATTAAAAAAACAGCTCCGTATATAATAACATCTTGAGATTCTTTTATTTCTAGAAAATCTAAAACACCAGAGAGTATCTCAATGCCAAAAAGAATTTTAGGATCTGCAACCACAGCAACAAACCCAGCAACAATGCTTATACTAAAAGCCTCCAATACGGCTCCAGTAACCATAAAAACAAAAAGGAGGACAAGTTTCCACTTGTCTTTATGGGGCAAAATATCTTTTATTTTTTTTAGTTCGTTTATCATTTTTAATACTTGACAGATTTTATCATGAAAGGGGTGGGTTGGCAAAGGGGGTGAAAAGTTTTATAATGTGAAAATGGCTAAAAAGAAAAAAAATAAATTAGAAGTTGTTTCCGAAATTCCTTTTTTATATAAATTGGGAATTGTTCTTATTCTTTTACTCCCTCTTTTAAGCGCTCCTCCTCTTTTTACTCCACCAGCATTTGGAAAATCAATTTCATTTAAGATTATACTTAGCGCACTTTTAATATTTTTCATTTACGACATATTTTTTTCTAAAAAAACTGCTGTTTTTGAAAAGTTTATTGCAAGAAAAAGAAAGAAAAAAGGATTTACTTTCTATGCTCCTTTAGTACTAATATTTACTCTTTTTATTGGAGTTATATCCTCTGTAGATCCAAATTTTAGTATTTTTGGAGGCCCTTCTCGTGGTGGCGGATTTTTAAACTTTTTATTTCTTACTTTTTTTATTTATTTTCTTTACTTTCTGCTTAACAAGAAAGATTGGAGCACTGTGTGGAAAACTCTTTTTTTTACTGGAGCGTTTTCTGGCGTTGTTGCTCTTATGCAGTGGAAAGGGTTTGCAATAAAGGAAGTTGACAGAGCTTTTGCTGCTTTTGGAAACCCTACTATCTTAGGAGTTTTTTTAGCAATACTTATTTTCCCACTCCTGTTGTTTATATTAAAAGAATCATCAAAAACAAAAAAATGGGTATATTTTTTAACTCTCCTCTTGATTCTTTTAGGAGTAGTATTAAGTTTTACTCGTTCTGCGTTTTTAGGACTTGCTGTTGGAATAATTTATTTTATTTTCTTTTATCCAAAAAAAGAAAAAGTAACAAAATATTTAAAAATAGGATTTGCTTCTCTTCTTGTGGTTGCCCTTTTTGGCGTTTACTACATAAACACCTCTCCGCTTCCTTCATTTGTTGATGAAAGTCCACTTCTTTCCAAACTTACAAAGAGATTAGATGTTGAAAACGCCTTAAAAGATCCTCGTATCGGAGGATTTATGATTGGCTGGGAAGCCTTAAAAGAGAGACCAATTACTGGCTATGGGATGGAAAACTTTGCCTATGCTTTTGACAAACACTACTATCCAGAGGCACCTTTTATATCGCGAGATATTCCTTGGTGGGATAAAGCCCACAACTTGCCAATAGAAATGGGGATTGGAGGAGGTTTTCCAGCAATGATTGCCCTTTTGCTTGTTTTTTTGTCTTTAATCCTAACCCTACAAAAGAAAAAAGAAGGACAAGAATTAGAAGCTCACACTATGCAAGCAACGCTTATTACTTTTTTTGTTGCTAATTTTTTCACCGTAGATGACTTTACCACTTACTTGTTAATGTCAATTGTTATCGCCTACTCTTTTTATTTGTGTTTTAAAGAGAAAGAAGTAGATTTAAAAAAAGAACTTGAAAAAAGATCTCTGTTTTATAAATATCGAAATGTTTTTCTTGTTATTGTTATTCCCGCTTTCCTTCTGTTTACTCATCTTAACTTCTCAATGCTTATTGCTAATAAGAATATAATCAAGGCAAGAGAGTATGTTCAAGCAGAAGATTGTGAAAGAGCGAGAGAGATAGCAAGTCAAGCAACAAAAAAAGATAGTCCGATATCTTTCTATCTTCTTTTTAATGAAGCAATTATCATTGAAAAGTGTAGTCAGGGTGTAGAAGATCAAAAAGAAATATACTCTATCTTGCAAAAAGTGATTAAAGAAAGACCTTTTTATCTAATGGCATATACTAGCCTAGGGTCAACGGCAACAAAAATTATTAATGAATCAGAAGAAAAAGATGAATTAATGAGTGAGGCTATAGCATCGTATCATAAAGTTTCAGAAATAAGTCCTTACCGATACTTTTCATACAAAAACTTATCACTACTATATTTGTATTCAGGAGATTTTGAAAAAGCAAAAGAAAATGCAGAAAAATGCTTAACTCTCAAAAAAGATGAAGAAGAGTGTCTTTTCACTCAAGGAGTTTCTTTATTCGCATTAGATGAAGAAACTGCTTCTCTTGCGCTAAAAGAGTGTAATGAGAAGGGGTATGATACCGTTAAACGATTAGAATCAATGTTAAATTATCACATAAAAGATAATCAGTCAGAAACAATAATTCTTTTTTATCTGCTTTTAATTGAAGAAAATCCGGACAACTCACAATACTACTCTTCTCTAGCCGCTGCTTACAAAAATATTAAGGATTATGAAAAAGCAAGAGAGTATGCTTTAAAGGCTCTTGAAATAGAGCCACGGGCAGTTAACAGTGTTAACGACTTTCTAAACAGCCTGCCTAACTAAGTAGCTTCTTGAATGTTTTAAGAATAATAGAAAAATCCATTAGACAGGATCGGTTTTTAATATAGTAAAGATCATACTTAAACTTCTCTTTAGCTTCTTCCACAGAAGCAGAGGCTGGATAGTGAATCTGAGCCCATCCAGTAGCTCCTGGTTTGATTGTATGCCTTAAACAGTAGAAAGGAATTTCTTTTTCAAATGTTTTCACGAGTTTTGTCCACTCTGGGCGAGGTCCAACAAAAGAGATGTCTCCTTTGAGTATATTAAAAAACTGAGGAATCTCATCTAAGTGAAGTTTTCGCAGTATTTTTCCTGTTCTTGTTACTTCTTTTTCATTGTTTCTTCTCCAGATCTCGTTATTCTGATTTTCAATAGTTTTCATCGTTCTAAATTTGTACAATCTGAAGACTTTTCCATCTTTACCTACTCTTTTCTGGATATAGAGAACAGGGCCCTTAGAATTGATTTTTACGGCTAATGCGATGAAAGGAAAGAGAGCGATAGTGAGCAAAATTCCGATTGTAGAAAAAAGAATATCAACACTTCTTTTTATTATCTTTTCTGTCTTCTTTTCAAAACGAGAAGCGTTCTCCAAAAACCAACCCTCGTCAACTGCTTCTATCGGAGTTTTCTTCATTAAAAACTCATAAAAATCAACGAAGTTAATATAATTCAAATTAAAAGGAAGGGTGTTAAATATTTTTTGGACCATCTTTTTATCTCCGTTAAAAGACATCGGAAAAACAACTGTTTCCACTTTTTCTTTTTTAACAATTTCTTTTAGTTTGTTTATATCTGAAATAACTCCGTGCTTCGCTACTCCTGAGAAACTTCTCAGTTTCTCACCATCCTTACTGTTAAGAAAAAAAAGTGCTACTACTTTGTATCCATGAGAAGAAAGTATTTTTTCATCAACCAAATCTTCTGTTCCAGGAGCAAAATCTATTAAAACAATCTTTTCTTTAAACTTTCTGTTCTTTAAAATTAACGCTATTAAATACCTCCATAGTGCAAGTGAAACAGCGAAGAACAAAACATGAATAATTAGAATTGTTTTTGGGGTAATAACTGCTGTTTTATCAAAGTAAAGACAAACTACTGCAAAAGCTACTGCTAAAAAAGAAAAAGCGGTTATATTTTTAAAAAAATCAAAGATCTTTTTTAGTGAAGGAACTTCATAAAAGTTAAAAGCATAAAGAGCAGCCACCCAAAAGATAAATATAACAGAAAACTGTTGCACGAAATCGGTTGTTTGTGGTCCGGGAAGAAGAGAAAAATCGCCATAGCGAACGGCTAAAGCGAGAAAGAGAGATCCATACATCAAGAAGACATCCCCCAGAAGCATTATTATTTTTAACAATCTTCTCTTTTTCATATTTTGTTGTATTTTTAAAAATAAATGTCAAATTACAAACTGGATTCCCAGTCAAGCTGGGAATGACGGAGGCCGTTAATTGTCAATATTATACATACTTATTGTTTCTTTGACAATTTTTTTATCCGCAAATTCTTTTTTTACAAGTTCTCTTGATTTTTTTCCAAATGTCTTTCTTTTTTCTTCGTTATTAATTAATTCTTCTATTTTTTCTGCTAAAAGTTTACTGTTGTTTGGCTCTATTAAAAATCCGTTTGTATTTTCTTTCACTACCTCTTTACATCCTGAGACACTGGTTGTTATTAAAGGCAACTCCATAGATCCTGCTTCTATTAATATTTTAGGAACTCCTTCTCCTGAAATAGAAGGAAGAGTAAAAATATCAGAGATAGAAAGAAGTTCTCTTATATCTCTTCTTTCTCCAATATACTTAACAAAGCCTTTACTATCCCACTCTTTTATTTTCTCTTCAGGAACTCCTGATGGATTTTCTAAGTCAAAAGGTCCAACAAGTAGAAATTCAACATTTTTTTGCTGTTGACACCTGGTGTCAACATCTTTTTTTTTGATTATTTCAGATGCTTCTGCAAAGTTTTTAACTCCTTTCTGGTAGAGCATTCTTGCTATAAGAGTAACCACTATCTTGTTCTCTATGTTGAACTCTTCTATTATCTTCCCCTTTTCCTCTTCTTTTACTTTTTCTTTAGAGAAGTAATTAACATCAACGCCAGAGCTTTTAATAAGTTTTGTTTTTTCTTTTGAAATTATCCCGAGAGAGATAAAAAGCTCACGGTCGTCTGGGTTTTGAAATGTTATCTTTTCTGCTCTTTTCGTTGCAACTTTGTAAAGAAAGACGACTATCTTCTTCAAAACTCCTTCTTTTTCAAAGGAATATCCAAGCCCAGTTATGGTGCAGTAAACTTTTTCCACTCCCGCTAACTTTTGCGCAAGAGTTCCGTAAATACAAGGCTTAATTGTGAAGTTGTGACAGATATCTGGTTTTTCTTTTTTGCAGAACCAGAAAACCCTTAAGAAGTAAAGAAAATCTCCACCAAGAAGATCAATACTTCTCTTTAGGGGAAGCTCTTTAAATACAAACTCTTTTTCAAGTTTTTCATAGAAATATGAAGTTTCTCTTGGCGAACAGGCGTAAACCTTGAAGTTTAGCTTTTTCATCTCTTGCATTAGTTTTAAGCGAAAGTTGTAAAGCGAGAAGTCAGTATTTGAGAAGTATGCTATCTTTTTCATTGCTTTATTTTACATAAATTATAAAGAATTGTCCACGGGATTGCTTCGTCGCTCCGCTCCTCGCAATGACGCCACACTGTCATTCTGAACGGAACGAAGTGGAGTGAAGAATCTCATGGTGATTGCAGAGGTGATGGGATTCTTCGCTTCGCTCAGAATGACAGGAGAAAGTGAGAATGACGGGGAATTTTTAGGAAACCAAAAACCCGCCTGGTTTGGCGGGTTTTTTGGAAGCTACTTTTAACTAGATAGAAGGAGAGAGGTAGACACTTAATCTGTCTGTCTCAATATCATCTACTGATTGCCAGTCAGCTTGGTTCCATGTTTGACTATCAATGTTATCTGATACATGACCCCAAACGAAGTTTTCTAATTGTAATCTGACAAATGTAGAATCAGTATTGTTGCCAGTTGTTCCGAGATCTCCAACAACATCAAATGTCATTGTTTCTCCTTCTTCTATGAGATAGTATGCCTCTTCTTCAGTATAATCACCTCCAACTGTAGTATCAACAGTCCATGTAGCGTCACTTACAGTATTATAGGTAGCAAATACTAAAGCGTTTTCAGTTGCACTATCAATGTAGATATCACCACCTACTGCTGTTACTTCAAATGTGAGGTAAGCATCGGCAACATCTCTGTCGTCTGTTCTTTCAATTCCAGAATCGGTAAGTTCAAGAGTAGGAACGGCGGTGTATAAACTTTGAGTTTCTCCTGTTCTGTTTGTATCATCACTAACTGAATTTTCATCTGCGTCAAGTGCTACAACCTCTGTAAGTGTAGCTGTAAGAGTTACTCCTTCAGTATCAATAAAGTTGTCTGTTCCATAGATATCAGCTACAACTTCTATTTCCATTTCGTCATCTTCTTCCATAGCAATATAGTCAATTTCAAATGATTCATCTGAGCTCATATCACCATCAAGTTCTGAAGTTAATTCTTCAACAAATACTCCATCAACATATAAGCGTAATCTTGCAATTACAGCGTCAACATTTTTATCAGTACTTGTAATAGTAACACTAACATCTGTCATTTCTGCATCTCCGTCTTCAGATTTTACATTAAAGATAGCAAGAGTAACATCTTCTGTTAACTCATCAGCTACAACTTCAATTACTCCTTCTTCTGGTGTATCATCACTAACTGATGACACTATTGTAGCAAGAGCTTCTTCGCTAAATGAAAAATCTCTATCTACATCTGATGCGTTATATTGGTTGATTCCAGCAGTATCAAGTGCTCTAATTCCATCTGCTGCGATTCTTGCTGTTATATTA